>CAZXMD010000056.1:0-10703 GCA_964641635.1 uncultured Candidatus Finniella sp.
GCATGCGACCTGACCATAAGAATTCAAAATAAGGAAGATTTCTATATTATAGTGGATGGAAAAAAATATGAAATAGAATACGTTGAAGTGGAATATAAATACATTTCTGAAGAAACTCTTAACATTTTGAATTTATTTATATATCAAGATGAAATCGAACATGTTGAAAAAATACAATTAGGGAAAGCAACTCTCAATATGGATGGCAAAAGAGTAAGTCTAATTATAAAACGCTCCAAAGACCGCATGGATTTATCATTCCATGCTGAAGAATAATAATTTATATCATATGAGATTGATAATCATACACTTTTCAATCCTTTTAGTATCTTTCTTTTCAGGTAATAGTATATGAATTTTAAATTTCTCGAATTTGAATACCAACGTTTACCTGACGTAGCAACAACCAATCCTTGCAATTCCTTCCAACGGATTTCCTTTGTGTCAAATGTTGTTGAGGAAAACATTTCTATATAATTCTTTGGGAAAAAATAGAGCTCATTTTGTCCCTCATCTAGTTTGATCGTTTGCCGCTTTATTGGGGAGGAGCAATTTTCTCCTGTAGGCCATAACAAAACAGGAGGATTAATATAGATTGATCTTCTTCCAACATTACACACATCTATTCTGATACCCTCTTGAATATATGCATCATCTTGAAATTGGTTTCTTAGGGAGTTATGAATTAAATTATTATCTAAAAGGAAATATTCTGAGCTACATTCAATTGCTAAACGAGATTGTTCTCTACGATAATTAAGATAGCTAATCATAAGTGAAATTGTCGCAATCAATGTAGGAATTGTGGGAAGCATACTATTCAGGCTACATAATTCATTCATGGGTTAATACCTTAAACTTTATAATTTGCCCTATATCCATAACAGTATAATAAATTAGTCAATTATATGTTAAGAAGACCATAGAATACATTCAGAATTTGAAAGGGGGGCTCTTATCAAAACTCCCTAATCCCCATCTGTTGAAACTCACAATAATCCATACACCACCTTTTCCTCAAATAGTCCATATCAACGTTGGGTGTTTGTGCGACGTACAATGGCTTTGAGGAATCACCAGAATAAATCTCAATCAAAGGCAAGCCTTCTTCATAGGCTTCTTTTATGGCATCACATGAATCTTTGAGATGTGAAAAGAAAGCCGCCACTCTTTGTGGGGGATGAATCGTGAAACACCAATCGCGATATCTTGCATTTTGGTTTACTGCCATAAATTTTGTGTTTTCTATTCCAATTAAATTTTCAAAAAGGTCGTTATAATCTTTAAAATAGCCAATAAGTTTACCATCCTTAGACACAATAATCATAGGCTTTCTCCTGAAATAAGCCTCATAAGGCTTGATATTCATTGAGGAAGGCGTGTTTTTAGAGAAAGCGACTTTCCATAATTGTGGGCATGAGGAAACCGTGATTTCAAAGGCAAGGTAAGCCCTCACCTTGAAACAAAGGCAATCTAAATCCGCTGTAGTTCTCTCTTAAAAACACACCCATGAAGAAGGAAGGCAAGAGATGCTCCTGCTTCCTTCTGAACATGTTTTAAGAGAAATAGACGCCCGGCGGTCCAGCTATGTGTAATACTCTTTGGAACTGTTCTTGGAAAAAATACCCAATGTGGGCTATATATGGCTTAGCCATTTGATCAACCTCCTCTGTTTTGGTTGGTTACTTGGTTAGTGGCGTCATTGTGTTAGCGCACTTTGATGCCACGCTTAAAAGGTTCAGTCAGTTTGCGCACTACCATGCCCCTCATAAGCTACTTTTAGTGGTAAAGAGATGCGAGATAATAATCAAGCAAAAAACCTCGTGAGGGGCCTAAAACAAGAAACTTTTTCATCTTATGTGGCTCGTGGGCCACGGCAAAACCGCCCCTCCCGCCCCATTATCCTTGTGATAAGATCGGCAACGTTACGGGGTGGTTGCGTCAACTTGACCATAAAATAGCGTTTAAACAACCATAGACAATCGCCCACCACCCTTAACCAAATTTTCCTGAGTTTGGCCCCAAACTCGTGTACGACGTTCTTGGAGCGTTTTAATAATGTGGCCAAGCATGCCGCTTTAAACAGGCAAGCATGGATCATTTACCCCGATCATTCCCAAACCGTCATTCTTCCAAAATTTTACACCTCAAAGCCCATCGACAACACGGCTTTTATCAAGCCATTGGCGTTAAATTTTTCAAGCTTTTTTAAGGTTGGGTTGCTTGCAACAAAGCGCCCAAACGAAAGTTTGTGTAAGCGCGCACTTTGAAAATTTTTCAAAGTGAACGATGGATGGGTGATTTTTTTGTAGATTGTCCCTTGCCGTCATCATGAAAAATAGGGAGGGGGTTAGAGGGGGAGATTTTGCTTTCCCCCTGCGTATCGCCCTGAAATATTTTTATGCAGAATGCAGGGGGTTAAACCTTACGGACACGAACTCTTTAGTCTTTCTTCAAGCGCTGCCATATCAGCAAGGAGGTCTTCAAAGGAAGGTTTGTTGGCTCCGTATAACATCGTTTCTTTCGTCTGATCATAATCATTTTTAAGGTCAGGGAGACGTTCTGGCGGTGGAAGGAGTTTGATGCCTTGGGTATTGATCAATAAATAATTCGCCCAAGCAGAGGGAAACAGAAGGCTTTTGTTTTTGATAACATCCTGCAACAATTCCTTTTTTTGCATCGCTTTTTCGGCAAGCCCGGCCTTAACCAGCATACTTATATCGTAATAATGCCTTGAGAGGCGCAAGGGCGTTATTTTTTCCAGAGGTCGGTAATGCTCTGCGTGCAACAAGGTTGCCTTTTCCCAAAATGTTCGCAAAGGGGACAGGCACGGGATCGCAATACTATCTTCTTCAAAAGCGTCCAATTCTTCAGCAACGAATGATTTGAAACGCACCTCTTCTGTGGGATAGATATCGCCCCGTACCCCGAACTCCAACAATATGCTTCTGCGGATATAATCTTGACCGCTATAATTTTTTTCAATGAGCGTTTGTGGATAATAAAAGCGCAAGGATTGAGGGTCTTCCTCAGGCTCTAAAGCCCATTTTTCACCCTCAAGATCCGGATTCATGGATTCTTGCAGGGCAGCCTTGATTTTGGATCCCACAAAGTCGCCACAGGCCTGTTTCAATTCATCGAGAAGTTTATCCCGCTTCTTGCGGGAGGGAGCGCCGAGCGGGTCTTTGTCACCCTCAAACCCAAAGCTTGCCCGATTCAGGGTAATATCACAATCTTCTGACAGCCTGTTGATCAGGTTATATCCCTTTGAAAGCGAGGTGCCACCTTTGAAAACCATGCCGACAGGCAAAGGGAGAGAAAAGAGCTTTTTCAAGCACCAGGTAATCCAAAAATCCTTCTCTACCACTAAAGGAAGCACCCCTTTACGATCCGCGACAATTGTAAAAACATCCCGAAGATCAGCGTGGCTCATATTTTGTTTAAGCATCTTGCAGGATTCTCCTTAAAGCGGGCTGCATCCATAAAGGCGTCCGCGGCAGCAGAGTTGTCAACGTATCCTTGTCCTTGTTATTCAAAAGCGCCTGAACCCGCTTTATCACTGAGGTGTCCAGCCTATCTTTCCCAAAGTAATACAATGCCTGGATGATAAAACCAACCTTTGTTCCGGCACCCAGCATTTTTTTGTGAGAAACCCGAACAAACCGCAAGGTTTGATTGCCAACCTTCACAACTTTTGACAAACCATCCGTCAGGTAAACAAGCTGGGTGGGAACTTGCTGGGATAATCCTAAATCATGAGCAGCTTGAGCCGGATTAACCTGGATTTGGTACCCAAACTTCTTAGCAATCGCCTTAGCGACATTATCCGGATCGGGCGGTAAGGCCCCAAACCGCTGGTTGACACGGGGAATATCATACAAACCTGTCGCCAGCTTTCGGATAATGCCCTTTTTGGATAAACGAGACAAGTTCTGGTCCACCACATTCCGGTTAGCCATATCCGTAAAATCCATGGCGCTAAATATCCAGCCCTTACCCTTTGCAGCAATGCGATCCTGTATATCTTTTATTATCATAGCTGCATCTCCTTGTAAGAAATAATATAAGTTTTTCTGACAAAATGTCAAGGTTCTTTCCTTGTTTTCAAACAATTAATGGAAATTTAGCTTGGGAAATGACCAATTAGTTTAGAAAAGTGTCGCAAAGGTGTCGCGAAAGCCGGCGCGACACTTTCCAAACCACAACAGATAGGCTTTCCGCTCCTTACAAGCTGCTTTTTTAAGTTTGTCGCATTGTCGCGCCCGTCGCATAGGTACGGAAGGGGAAATTTTTAAATTATAGCAGAAAGGATGTGTCTTATGAGGGAAATGGTTACGACTTTCTTTGCTCTCTCCAAAAGTATACCCGAAGTATACCGGAGAAGATTTGCCTTGCTTTCAAATCCCTCAAAACCCTTTATTTCTCTGGTGCTGAAGAGAGGAATCGAACCTCCGACCTACTGATTACGAATCAGTTGCTCTACCAACTGAGCTACTTCAGCGCCAGTTAAAACCTAGTCATATTTCAGCGGAGCGTCAACGGCCTTTTTGGGAGGCGCGCCGTAAGAGTCAGGGCCTTGCATTTCTGCCCTCAGATTTTTCCAGAACACCCGTGAAGAATCCTCACTTTGGCGCAATAAGGCATCCCCCCAGGTTTCACGTAAAACAACCCATCGCTGATAGAGACGCGCCATGCGCAATTTGCTTTGCTTTATGGACCTCGCTTGCGTAACCCGATATAAAAACAATGACATTTTTTTCCAAAGATTGGGGTGAGGATTGGGCACAAATTGATTGCGGTTTCGTATCTTTGCCTCAATCTCTTTAATCTCGGACTCAATCAGCCACACTTCTGCCCGCGCCGCCTTGAACTCCTCCTCATCCTGCTCCACCCTTTGTCGGTTGGCAAAAACCTTTACCAGATTGCCCAGTTGCCCACTGGCAACCGCTTCGGCAACATCTTTATTCACGCGCTCACGGGCGGCAAGGTTATGGTACTGGGAAATCATCGGCGCACATAATTCCGCCATCCATTGGCATAAATGAGGAAGCTCGCTGACCTTGAAATAGATCTGAATACCAGCCAGAACTCTTAAGATTGCCGGGCTTTTGATCTCTCTTTGAGGCTCTCCCAGATCCCGCAAGTCCGCATGACTCAGCCCTTTCCAGCGGCTCATCAGAAAAGCGGCAAGATGACGGTCGATGGGAGAATGGGGGCGACCCGGTTCACCCGCAACCTCCTCCAGGGCCATCAGAGCTTCTGCTGGCGTCAACACAGCTGCGTGGATAAGATGGGGACTTAAACACGTCAATGTTGGGTTTAATTCATAAAGGCACCGCTCAATGCCATAACCGGCAGCCCCGGTTTCCTTAAATTTTTCAAGGTCTTTATCAAGCTTTCTAAACGGTTTCCAATTCGATATCCTGGGGTTCTTTTCGTCATCATCCCCCCACAGGCTCGGCAACGACTCTACATTCGGGATCGTTTCTCTTTTATCAGCCACGGGTTTTCCCTCCCCATCAATTTAAAAAAATACTTCCTCGTCTTGATGGTGAAAGGTAAATTCTTAAGGAAAGGTTAAGAGGAGATTAAAGGAGAAAGAATTTCCAACAAACCTATTGAATATAAGGATAAAAACTCTATACTGCTTTTTAGAAAAGCAATAATAATTTTTTAAAAAGTAGCTCCTGATGCGAAAAACATATTTATTTTCCCTGATCTTCTCCCTTACTCTTCTCCCCTTATTTTCATCTTCAATCCAAGCCCGATGGGCAACTTATGAGGACGCTCCTGCTGAGGTAGAATTCAGCACCAGCGACATTGTTGTCGACAAGGACGGAAAGACGGAAGAAATTATTGAAAAGCAGATCAAGATCCTCAATGAAACGGGGCGCAGCCTTTTTGGCGTGGAGCGCATCCACTTTAATGAAAATATTGAAAAAATTGACATTATCGAGGCTAAAACCATTGTTGATGGTCAGGAATTCATTGTCCCCAAAGAGATGATTGAAACCAAGCCCCTTGCTAGTGAGGTCGGTGGTTTTGACCAATTATTTCAAATTTTTATTTCATATCCCCACGTTGGTGTTGGAACCAAATTATATTTGAAGTACAAAGTAAAAACCCTTAAGCAACCGTTGCCTAACTATTTTGCTTTAAAATATTCGTATGGCCAAGGAGCTCACTGGAAAAAGGTTTCCCTTAAGCTCAAATCAGAACTGCCCTTTCACATGGTGGTCAACGACCCAAAAGAGCGACTCGATGTAAAACGGTGCAAGGAAGGAAAGTATTATAAGCTGGAGATCACTTCAAAAAAACCAGCTTATGACGATCTCATGAACGAACCATCCGCAAACCAGATCCCCAATAACCAAAAAACCTGGGTAAGCGTCTCAACCTTTGACCGTTATGAGGATTTCTCCAAGGCTATCGCAAAAGATTATGAGGATGTTTTGAACCAGAAACTTCCCCCTTTGCAAGAGTCTATCCGGCAGGCTGCCTCAACGATTTCCAACCCTGTTGATCAAATTAATAAAGTCACCTCCCTGCTGTCTGAAAAAATTCGCTACATGGGAGATTGGCGAACGACTGAAGGGAGATTTGCGCCCCGCTCCCTGAAAGCGGTTGCAGATAGTGGCGTTGGAGACTGTAAGGATTACTCAGCATCAACAGCCGCCATTCTCAGTGCGCTTGGCTATAAAACACGTGTCGTAGTCGTAATGCGGGGAATACCTTATATTCCACCTCAAAAATCTTTGCCAAGCTTCTCCATGTTCAATCATGCCATTGTCAAGGTTATCGCTCAGGACGGGAAGGTGTTCTGGATTGATCCCACCAATTTTGCCAGCATGGCGGATGGCATTTTCCCTGATATTTCTGAACGACCAGCGCTCATCTTAGATATAAAAGATCCATCTTATGAAACCATCCCCAGCATTAGTTATGAGCATTCCAGGATGGACATAAAAGGCAATATGGAGATTAAAGAAAACGACATTTTAAAGACAGAAGGTGAGCTTAAACTCATCGGGGAAAGCGCCCAGGATTTTACGGGGGCCGCCTTAAGCCATTCTCTCCAGGTCATTGAAGAAGCAACGATTATGAACCTGTGTGGAGAGGCCTCCCCCCTAAAGAAAAAGGTGACGCTGCCTCCTTTGGACTCACGCATTGTCAAGGACCTTGCGATTTCTTATTCTTACGAGCAGGAAAACCACCTTCTCCTCACGAACATGGGGTCTGGAATTTTGTTGAACTTCTCCTGGGCCAACAATTTCATAGATACGTCTATGACCCAGGAAGGAACGACATTTGTGGGATTACCGGTAACCTTGCACAAAGCAGTCATCATCAAGAATGTGGATGTTGAGCAGACAAAGGCTCTGGCTTATGCGTTTAAATCACCCTGGGTGGAAGCCAAACGGGAATGCCGCCTTTCCGATCAGGGCGTTGAAATGGTTGAAACGGTCACCATCCTGAAAAGCTTTATCACCGCCGAGGAAGTAAGATCAAAAAAATTCCAGGAACTTAGGCATGCCATCAAAAAATACTGCAGCAAGATCGCCCTTATCATTTCAAAGTCGCCAACGGCAAGTTCTTGAAAAAAGTATCGGAGAACCAGATGACAGGGCTGCATGAGGTATGATAGGTTGGGTCAAAGATCTGAAAGCGTCATGGGGAAGTTTATGAAAATAGTTGTGCCAAATGAGTGTGCTGGTTTTGAATGCCGTGTTGCGATTACCCCTGAGGTTTGTAAAAAACTGACGGATTTAGGACACGATGTTGTCATTGAAAAAGGAGCCGGAGTCGCCGCCGGAATGCCTGATGCGGCCTATGAAACCGCCGGCGCCAGAGTTGCAAAAGATACCAAATCCCTATATCAGACAGCTGACATTGTGATCCGGGTAAGTCCGCCATCTGACCGTGAGGTCAGCGCCTTACCAAAAGACAGTATTTTGATTGGGATGCTAAAACCTTTTGACAATCAAAAGCTTGCCCATGACCTCGCCAAGAAAAAAATCACAGCCTTTGCCCTTGAATTCATCCCCCGAATTTCCCGTGCGCAAAGTATGGATGTCTTATCTTCCCAAAGCAACCTTGCAGGTTATAAAGCGGTTGTTGACGCCGCTTCCCTATTTGGTCGCGCCCTGCCCATGATGATGACAGCTGCCGGAATGATCCCCCCTGCCCGCGTCCTGATTTTAGGCGCAGGCGTTGCAGGCTTACAGGCCATCGCAACCGCGCGGCGTTTGGGAGCCATTGTTTCGGCTTTTGATGTCAGGCCGGCCGTCAAGGAACAGGTTGAAAGCTTAGGGGCAACTTTCGTTGAAGTCGAATCTGCTGAGAGCGGAGAGGGCGCCGGTGGCTATGCTAAAGAAATGAGCGCTGACTATAAAAAACGCCAACAGGCTAAACTGGAAGAAGTCATGCGGCAACAGGACATCGTTGTTACCACAGCCCAGATTCCTGGAAAGCCGGCCCCGATTTTGATTACGGAAACCATGGTCAAAGAGATGAAAACCGGCTCTATTGTTGTGGACTTGAGCATTGAATCCGGTGGCAATTGTGCAGGCGCAGCCGCCGGAAAGGTCGTTGAAAAGCATGGCGTAAAAATTATGGGATATCCCAATTTTCCTAGTCGCATTCCTTTTGACGCCAGCCAGGTTTATGCCCGAAATGCCTTAAACTTTTTAACCCTGCTTCTGGATCAGGACAAAAAAACCTTAGCCATTAACTGGAAGGATGAGATTGTACTCGGCGCCGCCTTGTGCCATGAAGGAGCGGTCATTCACCCAGTCCTTATTACCCCGAAGGCCGCTCCAAAAGCCGCCCCGAAGAAACAAAAGGAGAAACAATAATGGATATGCGAAGCATTATCGACAAAACGGGTAAGATCCAGGAAGCGGCCCGAAGCCTGCTGGATGAAGCCGGCGCTTTGCGCACTGTCGCCAAAGGGGTGATGGAGAAGTCCCATCCTGGAGCCGAGGTTGATCCATTCATCATGGGATTAACAGTTTTCATCCTGGCGTGCTTTGTTGGTTATTATGTGGTTTGGAAAGTCACTCCTGCGTTGCATTCTCCCTTAATGTCCGTGACCAACGCCATTTCCAGCGTGATCATTGTTGGCGCCTTGTTAGCCGCAGGCCCCAGCATCGATGGTTTATCAACAACCTTTGGATTTTTAGCCGTCATTCTTGCTTCCATCAATATATTTGGGGGCTTTATCGTGACCCAGCGGATGTTATCCATGTTCTCTAAAAATAAATAAGGAGCCAACCCCGTGTCTGCGAATATGTCATCTTTTTTATACCTTATCTCTGCGGTCTCTTTCATTATGGCCTTGCGGGGATTATCGTCTGCGGCAACATCCCGGTTAGGTAACCTCTATGGCATATTCGGCATGGCGGTTGCTATTTTAACAACCCTGTTAACGCCCAATATTTCCCGCTATGGTATTATTCTTTTGGGAATTGCCGTCGGTGGCGGCATTGGCGCGATTATTGCTAAAAAAATCCGTATGACCGCCCTGCCCCAGCTGGTTGCAGGGTTTCACAGCCTCGTCGGGTTGGCGGCCGTTCTCGTAGCGGGCGCTGCCCTTAATGCCCCAGATGCTTATGGAATTGGGGTGATTGGTTCTATCAAGGCTTCCAGCCTTGGAGAAATGGGTCTCGGAAGCGCTATTGGCGCCATCACATTTGCAGGATCCCTGATTGCCTTTGGAAAATTGCAAGGTCTGATCAGTGGAAAGCCTCTTTCTTTTGGGGGGCAGCATTTATTAAATGCCGCACTGGGCGGAGCCGTTGTCTTCTTACTCGTTATTTTCCTACTAACAGAATCACACTTTATCTTTTGGCTGTTAACTTTAGTGGCTTTGAGTTTGGGCTTCCTCTTGATCCTTCCTATTGGCGGCGCCGATATGCCCGTGGTTATCTCCATGCTAAACTCCTATTCCGGGTGGGCCGCCGCGGGCATTGGATTTACCTTAAGCAATAACTTACTGATTGTTACAGGAGCCTTGGTCGGGGCCTCTGGCGCTATTTTGAGTTACATCATGTGCAAAGGGATGAATCGGTCTATTTTCAATGTCATTCTCGGCGGTTTTGGAACAGACCCTGCAACAGCGGCCGCCAATGCTAGCGCAGCAACGGACCGTCCCGTAAAAGTTAGCAGCGCGGAAGACGCTGCCTTCATTTTATCCAATGCACAATCCGTCATTATTGTTCCCGGATATGGTATGGCCGTTGCCCAGGCACAGCATGCTTTACGGGAAATGGCTGACCATTTGAAGAAAAAGGGCGTAAAAGTCCGCTATGCCATTCATCCCGTGGCGGGCCGTATGCCCGGCCATATGAATGTTCTGTTAGCCGAAGCGAATGTTCCTTATGAAGAAGTTCAGGAGCTTGATGAAATCAACAGTGACTTCTCAACCGCCGATGTTGCATTCGTTATTGGCGCCAACGACATAACAAACCCAGCTGCAAAAACTGATTCCTCTTCCCCCATCTATGGAATGCCCATTCTGGATGTGGAGAAAGCGAAAACTGTCCTGTTTGTCAAACGCTCACTCGCTTCCGGCTATGCTGGTGTGGATAATGATCTGTTTTACAGGGACAATACGTTCATGGTATTGGGTGATGCCAAGAAAGTTTGTGAAGGCGTGGTAAAGGGCTTATAGACTGGTTTGGAGGCACTTTTATGAGCATGGA
>CAZXMD010000057.1:0-10521 GCA_964641635.1 uncultured Candidatus Finniella sp.
TGTGTGACAATCACATGTAAAAGTTCAAAAGTTTTTGAAAAATGTGTAAAAAACTGCCCGGCTTATCAAATTGAATCTTGCATTAAGGCAGGCACTGCAGCTGGTTTTGACGTTGCTTCTGAAAAACAGCCGTGAAGCATGGTTTCCAAGACCGAGATTGGCAATAAATGCACTCCTGTCAAAAAGGAGTAAGTTTTAAAAATACCCGATCCATAGTCATCCCCAAAAACAAGGCGAATAAATAGAGGATCGAGTACCCGAACAGCTGCATGGCTGGCTTGGGAGCATCCTGGCGCTTCACACGCCAAGAAAGCCAAAGAAAGCCCATTCCTAAAAGGATGGCAAAGCTTCCATAAACCCAGGTTGTCATTCCTATAACCGCGGGAATCACGCTCAATAGTACCAACGCCACGGTATACAAGACGATCTGGCGTTTTGTGGCCGCAATGCCCGCCACAACAGGCAGCATAGGCACGTTCGCACGCCTATAATCCTCATGGTTATAGAGGGATAAAGCCCAGAAATGAGGAGGCGTCCACAAAAAGATAATCCCGAATAAAATCCAGGCTTCTACGGGAACAGTTCCGGTTACCACCGCCCAGCCGATCACGGGCGGAAACGCGCCGGCGGCCCCTCCAATCACGATATTTTGCGGTGTCCACCGTTTCAGCCACATGGTATAAACAAGGACGTAAAAGAGAATGGTGATGCTGAGCAACCCTGCTGCCAGCCAATGAGTGGCAACACCCATGGTGATGACGGAAGCCAAGCTCAAAATAACGCCAAAGGCAAGGGCGCTGTCCGGATCTACGCGCCCTTGGGGGATAGGCCGCTTGCGGGTGCGGGCCATCACCGCGTCAATGTCCCTGTCCCACCACATGTTCAGACAACCCGCCGCCCCTGCCCCAACGGCAATGGCCAAAATCGCTGAAAAAGCCAGAACTGGATGAAGCGTTCCCGGCGCCATTAACAAACCACATAGACCTGTAAAAACCACCAGAGACATCACCCGGGGCTTGAGGAGGTTGAAATAGTCCTGAACGTCTGTGTCGGTTGTTCCAGAAAGAGAGTTAACAAGTACGCTCATCAAATCCCTGCCTTACTTTATCACCGGCTGATGTTCAAACGTATGAAACGGCGGCGGTGAAGAAACATACCATTCTAAGGTCGTGGCGCCATCGCCCCAGGGATTATCTGGACATTTAACCTTATCTTTGAAAATCCGGTAAATAACATAAAAGAAGAACAATGCGGAAAAGCCGGACAAAAATCCTCCGATAGAGCAAACATAATTCCACCCCGCAAAAGCATCTGGGTAATCCGGAATACGGCGCGGCATACCGGCAAGCCCTAGAAAATGCATGGGGAAGAACACGATGTTAACGCCAACAAAGGTCATCCAGAAGTGGATGTTGCCCAAACGCTCATTATATTGATAGCCCGACATCTTTCCAATCCAATAATAAAACCCAGAGAATAAGCCAAAAACGGCCCCCATGGACAACACATAGTGAAAATGGGCCACCACATAGTAGGTATCATGGAGAGATACGTCTACCTCGCCATTGGCAAGGACAATCCCGGTCAATCCACCAATTGTGAACAGTAAAATAAAACCCAAGGCAAACTTCATGGGAACTTTGAAAGAAATTGATCCTCCCCACATGGTCGCAATCCAGCTAAACACCTTGATTCCTGTGGGAACCCCAATGATGAGCGTCGCCACGGTAAAGTAGGCTCGCGCATTGGCGCTCATGCCAACCGTAAACATATGATGCGCCCAAACGACAAATCCCAAAACACCGATGGACACCATGGCATACGCCATACCTAGGTAACCAAAAATAGGCTTACGTGAAAATGTTGAAATAACGGAGCTGACCACCCCGAAGGCCGGCATAATCATGATGTACACTTCCGGATGACCGAAAAACCAGAACAGATGCTGGAACAGGACAGGGTCTCCTCCCCCGGCCGGGTCAAAGAAGGTTGTCCCAAAGTTCCGGTCCGTAATCAGCATGGTGATCCCGCCCGCCAACACAGGAACGGCTAACAGGAGAAGAAATGAAGTAATCAACATTCCCCACACAAACAAGGGCATTTTGTGGAACCCCATGCCGGGTGCTCGCATATTAAATATGGTTGTGATAAAGTTTATGGCCCCCAAAATGGAAGATGCCCCCGCCACGTGCAGACTTAACAATAGAAAGTCAACAGCGGGGCCGTTATGCCCGATCACGGAACTCAAAGGGGGGTAGAAAGTCCACCCCGTCCCTGCCCCCGTACCAACCGTACCTGCGAGAATCAACAGAATCAAAGACGGCGGCATCAACCAGAAGCTGACATTATTCATACGCGGGAAAGCCATATCCGGCGCCCCAATCATTAAGGGAACAAACCAGTTGCCAAAACCTCCAATCAAGGCAGGCATGACCATGAAGAAAATCATCAATAACCCATGGGCAGTAATAATCACGTTGTACAACTGATGGTCACCCCCCAGAACCATGCTGCCGGGGTGCATAAGCTGGGCGCGAATAATCATGGAGAGAATGCCCCCCAACAATCCGCCAAGCATGGCAAAAACGAGATAAAGGGTTCCTATGTCCTTATGGTTCGTAGACAACAACCATCGACGCCACCCGGTTGGATGGTGGTGATCCCCACCGTCGTGAGAATGGATTTCAGACGCCGCGCCTTTTTTCTTTGTTCTGGTCATTTTTTTTGATCCTTATCCTGATTTGCCGGAGCGGGATTTTCCGCTTTTACCCCGGTACTCTTTGATTGTACCCAGGCGTCATACTCCCCTTGGGATACGACTTTGACATGAATAGGCATAAATCCATGCTTAATACCACATAACTCGGAACATTGACCATAATAGTCACCCTCTTTGCCAATCCGAAGCCATGTTTCATTCAACCTACCGGGAACGGCATCCTTTTTAATGCCAAGAGAGGGCACGGCAAAACTATGCAATACGTCTTGTGATGTTACCAATATACGTACCGTCGTATCCACAGGCACAATGATCGGATTATCAACAGACAACAAGCGAATCTGTCCTGGTTGAATGTCCTTGTCCTCAATCATCATACTATCGTAGGAGATTTGCTTTTCTGGATATTCATAAGTCCAATACCACTGGTGACCAATAGCCTTTACGGTCATTGAGGCATTTTGGGCCTTATCCATGGCAAACAGAAGCTTTAGAGAAGGAATCGCGATCACCACCAGAACAAGGACAGGAATCATAGTCCACACGACCTCTAACAGCGTGTTGTGGGAAGTCTTACTAGGAATCGGGTTGCGTGATGCCCGAAAACGCACCATGACATAACTTAACAGACCACTAACAAAAAGAGCGATGCATGTAATCACAACCAATAGGAGATTATGCATGTGCGTCACCCCCTCCATCATCGGAGATGCCGCTGGCTGGAAGCCTATCTGCCAAGGTTGCGGGGCAGCAGCTAAGGCAGGATGGATGAGAAACAGCCCCAGAACGAACAAGCGGAAGAGACGTAGCCCCCTGCCTTCACGGAGGAAGCGTTCCGAGAAACGGTTATAACAAAAGTAAGTGAAAAGCTCTTTACCTAGCACTATCTGCAACCTTTTTGCATCTTAATCAAACACCATAAGCATTTTGACGCTAACCATCTTGAGAAACAAGGGGGTATTGGGAAAAAGAAGCCTTATTTTTCATAAAATTTAAGGGAGGTAAGATTCTTAGGGCCCTTGACAGCTAATCAAAAGTTACAAAGCCACAAGTTTGTATATTACTCCGGCTAGCAAATAGTTGCCATTAATTGCCCAAAAATTGTCATCCTGGGGCTTAGATTTTGTTAGTCTTTTTCGAAGAAAAAGCGTTACAAAATCTTAGAACCCGGGATCCATGTATCCCAATTACTTTACCTCATCTATGTTATTGAAATATATTAAAATACATGGATCCCGGGTTCTAAGAAAACCTAATGGCTGCACTCCGCTTGCCAAGGTTTTCTAAGCCCCAGGATGACAGCCCGAATAGTAAAGCCAAGGTGTAAACTGTTTGCTGGCCGGAGTAATACATTCAAGGAAAGATGCCAACAAACTTGAAGCCTATGGCCAAGGCAAGATATCTTTCAAGCACCTCTTAAGAACTATAAGACTATCCTGCGCTTGCCTTTACTTCTGCTTCCGTAATCGCTGCCCCTGTCAACCCTTTAGCAAGAATATCAGAAGCGACTTTATTGAACAGGCTATTAATTTCTTGCGGACCCTTTGCCGGATACAAAGCCTTAAGGTGTTTACGGACTAAAATAGAATCCCCAGGACTTAACGCAGGCCCAGATGTTTTTGCGCCACCTTTTGCTGCAAAGGCCCTACGGCGCTCATTTAAGGCCGTTATTTTTTTAGCTTCCTCCATAATTTTGGCCTTGCCTTCAGGCGTATTGGAGGTCCTAAAGTCAAAATTCAAATTGAGCAGTTTCTTCAAAACATCTCTCCGGTCTTTTTCCACCATATCTGGCAATATCCCGGAGACCACTGCGAACAGGGCTTCTTCACCTTTTGACTTCTCAAAAGTATCCTTAAACTGCTCAATTTTATCCTTAAGCTGCTCATTGGTCATTTCAGCAATCTTAAGGTTATTCTTGACCATTTGATCAAAAACATAATCCTGAACTTCTGGTTTTTCCCCAGGCATCAGTTTACTGACCTTAGCCTTGTCTTCCTGTTTCTGCTCCTCCTGCATCTGTTTTCTCTGTGCAGGCGTTACCTTAATGCGGCTTGCAATTTTCTGCTCATCATCTGTTCGCTCTTTAAGATTTGGCGGAACATTTCCTTGTGTCAAGTTCCTGATATTCTCATCTATTGTTTGAATGAGGTTACGGGCTGCCGTTGGGTTAAACGAAGATGTGCGGGCTTGGCTGAGAGCATACTTAAAGGCCTTCAGTTCAAGAAGCGTCGCTTTGGAAAAAGAAACGCTTCTCAGCTTAACGGCATCAAAGGTTATGCTGCCAAGACTGTCCTGTGGAGACGTAATCAAGGTAATCAGAGCATCCGTATTCCTTATATTGTTGATGGATTTAAATAGTTTGCTTGATGGATCTTTCTGTGCTTCCGCCCAAACAAACTGGAATGCCTCGTAACTTCTCTTTTCATCTGGCGAAGCCGTGAAGCTGCTCCCCTGTGCAGCTTCTGATTTAGCGCCAGCCCCCATACTTCCCAACTTCAAGTCTATTTTATTTTCAAGAACGCTCAGCTGATCCTTCTGCTTCTGGGTCAGGCTTCCTTTTCCTTGAAATTTATGCACCATATGCCGGAGGGCGCGCAGTACATGTTCATTACCTTCCTGCTCTATGAGCCCGGCAATCCTGAGATTCTGAACGGCGTTATCAAAGCTGGAAAACAGGTCGCTCTCGCTCTTGTTCAGGTAGCCTGCGAGATCCTTTGAGGTGGAAAGGGCCGGCAACCAGGTGCCTTTTGTCTCATAGGCTTTTGTATCCTTATCTTCCTCAATCTTCTTAAGGGCTTCCCTTTCTTGCTGTTGCAGCTCTTTGAGTTTTTTAGCCTCTTCCGCCGCCGCTTTTTTCTCTGCGGCCTCTCCTAAGACGACGCCAGCCTCAGCCGACTCTCTCTCAAGTTTCCCGATTTTCAGGTTTAAAAGTTCCAGTTCTTTTGGATCCGTAGCGACGCTCATTTGGTGAACAAGCTCTTCCATTTCTGCTGTAAAATCGCGCTTTCCTTTAGGAGCCCCAGCGGTTGAACAATGCTTTGCTGCTTCCAGCTCTTTCTTAAGGGCTTTAATTTCTTCTTCATATTTAGCAACATTTGATATACAGTGTTCAGCTAAGCCTCTGTATTTTAATGTTATTGTTTCGCCATCTGGTTTCGTAGATGCTTGCGCCTCGGCTTTCTTTAATTCTTCTTTGAGGATAGGCACTTCTGATGGCGTTTTTACTTCCGCTGTTGGTTTTGCCATTCCAGTTGTTTTTATCAACCTGTTGTAAGTGTTAGCTGCCTCTACGGCAATGTTAAGTTTCTGAAAATCTGAACCTTTATATTTCATCAGGATCTGTTCGGCAACTTTGTCTCCTTTTTCAGCTTTCTCCTTAAATGCAGAATACAGCCTAACTGCCGCCAGTCCGTTTGTCGGTACCATAACTTCTGTTTTATCGCCATTAGTTGAAGTGGACGTCATTCCTTGTAGGGGCGCTCTAGTCCTCGGTGACGCACTTGTTACTGTAGGTATTCTTGCACCGCTTGCAGATGACTCTACTTTGGGAGCGGTGACATCCTTGTTATTATAGGCAGTAGCAGCATTTTTAGCTGCATTAAGGTCTTTAGAAATATTGTCCCCATTATAATTTGACAGGACTTTTTGAGCGACCTCATCCCCAGCATCTGCTTTTGCCTTTAAGGCGTTATATGTCTTGACTGCTTCGAATCTATATCTTGGCACGGAAAGAGGCGTTTGATCTGCTATTGCGCTGCTGCCCACAACAAGAGCGATAAGGCTTGTCGCCATCAATTGATCAAGCTTGAATTTCAGCATCTTTTTATATCCCACCTTTATATTTTGATTAAACCTAATATTATAAAGGTACCACGCAATTCCTTAGAAAATCGTTAAAGGGGGCATATTTAAAGACGAAAATTACACCCGTGGCGCAAAATACCCTTCAATTATCTCCGGGGTAACGTCATTCAAGTTACTGGGATTCCAGGTGGGGTTTTGGTCTTTGTCAATCAAAACAGCCCGAATTCCTTCAAAGAAATCGTGGGCCTCGACACAATGTCGACTTACCTGGAAATCAAGTGCCAAAACTTCTCTCAAGGACATGCTTTTCGTGCGCCGTAACAAAGCCAGGGCCAATTTTAAACTGGTCGGTGATTTCTTCAAGGTTCCCTTTAGCCATTCCCGAACAATAGGATTTGATTCGCGCTGAAGCGCTTCAAAAATTTCCTCAACCGTATTGAAAGCAAAACATCGGTCGATCAGATTCCGGTAAGTTTGAAGAAGACAATCGCTTTGTCCACCGGCTGCGTCTTGAAGAATATCGTCAAGTTCTGCTGATGACTGGGCTGCCACCAAGGCCTGATAAATTCCAGGAATATCATGAGAAGCCAGGCGATGGGTTGCCAGGCCCGTATAGAGAGCATCTTCTGCCGTAATGCTCTCTCCCAATACCCCGAGAAACGTGCCTGTTTCCCCTGGGCAGCCATTCAGAAAATAACTCGCCCCAACATCGGGGAAGAAACCAATATTCGTCTCTGGCATGGCCAGAACAGACCGTTCCGTCACGATGCGGTGACTGCCATGAATGGAAATACCCATTCCACCCCCCATGGCAATACCATCCATCAAAGCTACGTAAGGCTTGGGATACTTATGGATCATAAAATTCAGGAGGTATTCTTCTTGAAAGATAGCAACCATATAGTCCTCATCACCCCTCAATCGCGCCTCATAGACAGATCGGATATCCCCACCTGCACAAAATGCTTTGTCGCAAGCGCTTTGAATAATGATAGTGCGAACTTCGGGATCATCCTTCCACTCTATAAGCAGACGGGTAATCTCGCGGATCATAGAAAGGGAAAGCGCATTCAGCGCCTTCGGGCGATTCAGGGTTATGACGCCTGCATAGCCATCAATCTTAGAGAGAACATACTGTTCATCTGTATTTTTTACGGAAGGCGCAGTCGGCATTTTCACAACTTCTCAAATAAGTGGCGCGCAATAATAACGCGCATGATTTCATTGGTTCCTTCAAGGATTTGGTGAACCCGTAAATCTCTTAAATACCGTTCTACCTGATACTCTTTCATATAGCCATACCCTCCATGAATTTGTAAGGCTTCATTCACCACGGAAAAACCAATATCTGTCGCAAGCCGTTTGGCCATCGCACAGTACAGCGTTGCCTGCGCATGACCGTCTTCCAGCAGTGTCGCAGCCTTATGGACCATAAGACGCGCCGCGGCCAATTCCGTTGCCATGTCTGCCAAGCGAAATTGAACAGTTTGAAACTCTTTGAGCTTTTTCCCAAACTGCTCACGCTCATTTGCATACTGCAAAGCCATGTCTAAACACGCTTGTGCCCCTCCTAAGGAACAGGCAGCAATGCTTAACCGCCCCCCATCAAGGCCAGTCATGGCAATTTTAAACCCCTCGCCCTCTGCACCCAGTCGGTTTGCCACAGGCACACGCACCTGCTCCAATATTACAGCCGTCGTTGGCTGGCTGCGCCATCCCATTTTTTCTTCTTTTTTGCCAAAGCTCAAGCCCGCAGTCCCCTTTTCAACAACTAAAGCTGTGATGCCCTTGGGCCCGGGTTCACCTGTACGCACCATACACAGGTACAAATCACTCACTCCCCCACCAGAGATGAAGGCCTTCGTGCCTGTCACGACGTAATGGTCGCCGTCTCGAACGGCTTTTGTTTTAAGAGACGCCGCATCACTTCCGGCATCGGGCTCCGTTAAGCAATAGCTAGAGAGCCATTCCATGGACGTCAGTTTGGGTAACCATTTTTGATGTTGGGCAGAGTTCCCGAATCGCTCAATAAGATACCCCACCATGTTGTGGACAGAAAGGTAAGCCGTGGTGGAAACACACCCCTTCGCCAATTCTTCAAACATGAGAACGCTATCAAGGCGCCCCAGCCCTGCGCCACCTTGATCTTCTCTGACCAACAAACCTCCAAATCCTAAGCGTGCGGCCTCTCGCAATGTTTCTATGGGAAAAAATTCGTCCTGATCCCAAACCGTCGCGTGGGGGGCAAGGTGATCTTTGGAAAAATTTCTAGCAAGCTCTTGAAAAGACGCTTGTTCTGATGATAAGGAAAAATCCACAGCACTAACCTTTTAAGAATGATCTTCTACCTTTAAAGGTAATGGAGAGTTTCTAAAATGTCTAGAAAGGTGGCGTCTTGCTAAAGCGGGGCGATTCTTCTATAAAACGGGTAAGGTATATGCGTCAAAAAGGAATTATACATGAACTTCTACGGACAATTTCCAAACGCGCGCCTGCGCCGCTTACGCACCCAACCTTGGCTGCGAGAAATGGTTCAAGAAACTCGGCTTCATCCTTCTGACCTGATTCTTCCTTTGTTTATCCGTAGCCCCGAAGGGCCTGCCGAAATTGCCAGCATGCCTGGGGTGAGGCGATGGACAATAGAAGAATTGCCCCAAATCATTGAACAAGCCGTTGAGCTAGGCATTCCCGCAGTCGACTTATTTCCCCTCACTCCTCAAGAGCTTAAAACACCGGATGGTAAGGAAGCCTTTAATCCGGAAAATCTCATCTGCCAAGCCATCCGGGCCATAAAAAAACTCACCCCTCATCTGGGGGTAATCACGGATGTAGCTCTGGACCCTTACACAAGCCACGGACATGATGGCGTCTGGAATGGCCAAACAGTAGATAATGATTTGAGCTTGGAACAACTTGTCAAACAGTCCCTTATGCAAGCGGAAGCTGGCGCAGATATCATCGCTCCATCCGACATGATGGATGGGCGTGTCGGGGCTATTCGAAAAGCCCTCGATGGCGCAAATTATAATGATCGAGCCATTATGAGCTACGCTGCAAAATATGCGTCAGCATTTTATGGCCCTTTTCGCGAGGCTGTTGGGGCGGTTAAGTTGCCAGGCCAAAACGGATGCCCCATCGGTGATAAAAAGACCTATCAAATGAACCCGGGAAATGGAGAAGAAGCGTTGCGGGAAGTTGCGCAAGACCTGGAAGAAGGCGCTGACATGGTGATGGTAAAGCCTGGCCTCCCTTACCTAGATGTTATTACACGGGTTCACCAAACTTTCTCGGTTCCCACGTTTGCCTACCAAGTCAGCGGTGAATATAGTATGATCAAGGCCGCTGGAGCCCAAGGGTGGATTGATGAGGAAGCGGCCATGGAAGAAACCCTCATCAGTTTGAAACGCGCCGGCGCCACCGGAATTTTTACCTATGCGGCCTTAGAAGTTGCAACAAAGTTGAGAGAACTTTACAAATAAATGCTCTTGACAGAAACCTAATCCCCCAAAGAAATACCGAGGCCTCTGGCCGTGCGGATCATTGTCCCTTTTGTATCCACTTCCTGGAATTGTTCAATGGCTTCCATAATCGGGACATCAATCACCTGACGGTTCTTCCAGGCCACCATTCGGTCGAACTTACCCTTGGCAATCAAATCCACCGCATGAACCCCAAAGGCTGATGCCAAAATGCGGTCTTGCGCGCAAGGCTGACCACCCCGTTGCACATGGCCCAAAACCATTGTCCGGATGTCAGCCCCGGTCACGGCGGAAATCTTATCTGCCAGATAATGGCCAATGCCCCCGTATCGAACCCGCTTTCCATCTTGTGAAAGCACAATGGGCTTGCCACTTTCTGTTTTAACAGCTTCCGCCACTACAATCAGGGCAAAAGTGCGCCCTAAATCTGCCAGGGAAGAAATTTTATGAGTAATTTTGTCCAGGGAATAGGGTATTTCAGGAATAAGAATAATATCTGCTCCCCCCGCAATACCGGCA
>CAZXMD010000058.1:0-10507 GCA_964641635.1 uncultured Candidatus Finniella sp.
TATCCCAAAACTCCCACAGAACTTGTCAAAGCCTATGGGGCAGTTTTGGAAAGCCGCCTCCATGCGGCCTGGGTCAATCCTACCCCTCAAAATGTCAAACTCTACCAGGAAATGCAGAAAGACCTGATGGACCGGTCTCAACTATTTGCAACCGTGTGGATGCAAAACGTGTTTCAAAATCCCGGGTTGGACCACACATTGGTATCCCCCGTGAACCAGCAAGGGCGGCACCTTCAGATCGACCTGGAAAAGGAACGCACCACAAGGACCATTCAGAATCTGTCTGAAGAATACGGTTTGTTTTTCTACTTTTCCGGAGATTGCCCTTACTGCCATCAGTTCGCCCCCATCGTGAAAAGATTTGCGGAAATTTATGGGTGGGAGGTCATTGCCATCAGCGTTGATGGAGGTAGTTTGGCAGAGTTTCCAAATGCCCAGAATAACAACGGATTGTTTGAGGCTTGGGGACTTAAAGTTCTCCCCTCTCTATTTGCCGTCAATCCCAAAACGAAAAGTACAATCCCGATTGCTTATGGGCTCACCTCTTTGGACGAGATGGAGAACAGGATCATGGCGCTTGTGTCTTCGACACCCGTGTCACCGACACTGATGGGAGGCAAACCATGAAGTTTATCAAGGGAGCCATAACCTGCCTTCTTTTAATCTCCTGCCTCATCCCAACTATTACGGCAAAAGGCATCGGGGAAGACCTGATGTCCTTTTTCAAGAGCGCAGGCATTGCCGGCAACGTCACCACCCCCGGGGCTTACCAGGACCAAACGGCGGGGTTTTATACAGGAGGCAGTATTGTTACCCGCAATGCTGTTCGCAACGCTCAGATTGCAACCGTGCAAATGCCGGGGTTTCGCGCCGGGTGTGGCGGCATCGATGCCTGGATGGGGGGATTCAGCCATATTAAGGCAGGTCAACTAGTCGAAATGTTGCGCAATATCGGGTCGGCCGCGGGTTCTTACGTCTTTATGTTGGGCATGCAAACGGTTTCCCCTCAAATCTATAATATCCTGAATGAGTTCAATAACCTTGCCACCCAAATCAACCAGACCAATATCAATTCCTGTGAGGTCGCGGCCACTGCCATTGGCGGTGTCTGGCCAAAATCCGATCAGGCCAGCAAGCACCTTTGTCAATCTATGGGGTCCAACCTGGGGGCTTTTTCCGACTGGTCGGCAGCCCGTCACGAATGTGGCGCAGGGGGAGATCGGGAAAGGGTGTTGAAAGCGCACGGGACAGACCCGCGCTATAAGGACATGTTTGTGGGAGAATTCAATCTGGCCTGGAAAGCGATTCAGGCGAACACTTTCTTAAGTGCAGATAAAGAAC
The DNA here is from genome assembly GCA_964641635.1 of uncultured Candidatus Finniella sp. Classification (GTDB taxonomy): domain Bacteria; phylum Pseudomonadota; class Alphaproteobacteria; order Paracaedibacterales; family VGCI01; genus VGCI01. Next base: position 1,342 of record CAZXMD010000058.1, read on the forward strand.
TGGCGCAACTGTTTCTGACCCTTGTGGGATCGATCATTGTGCGCTCCGGCGGCGCCCAGACAAGCTATTATAAAGGAAGCGCCGTCGGAGACAAGTCCTATGATGTGATTACGCTTCCAGGACATGCCGACCGTGATGATGTGATTACGGGGCTTCTCGTCGGCGGGGCCACGCCCATCTATGCCTGTGATGATGAAGCTTGCCTGTATCCCAAACTTTCCCAAATCAACCTTTCCGACAAGCATGCCTTGCAGAAGCGGGTTCATGCCATTCTGGAATCCCTGGTGCAGAAGATTTATGAAGATGGGGAACCGACGGAAGAAGAGAAAGACTTTCTCAATTCGACACGCTTGCCCGTATTCAAGATGCTGAACGTCTTGACGGCATTTCGTAAAGGCCATGCGCCTTTAGACATTCATCAGTATGCCGATTTGATTGCCCTGGACGTGCTTTACAAGTACGTGCTGGAAGTCATCGATATTGTCCATGACAGCGTCTCGCAACTTCGATCCGTCCAGGTGGACGACAGCCATATGGAGCGATTTTTAAAGCATCTCAGGGTAGCGCGGGAGCGGATCACCACACGGCGCAACAATGCCTTTCAACACATGGACAACGTTTTGTCCTTTGTGCAATCCACCCAGCTTATTGAAAAACAGTTGCACATGATGATGGGAAGTTTGGCGTCCGAGTCGAATACGATGTAGCTCCAAGGAGGGTAAAGATACCATGCAGTTCCAGGTCATAACATTTGGCAATGGTGAAATCCTGAAAGGCGTCTTTGACGCCATTGCCATGTGCCTGAATGCTGAAACAGGAACCCTTTATACGCCCCTAATCCGCATTGGCATGATCTTCGGGGTGTTTTGGGCTGCTATCTATTCGATCTGGGGGGATTTTCTAAAAGCCTGGGGGCGGGCAACGCTTCCCTTCATCTTTATTCCACCTCTTCTATTTATACCGTCTGCGACCGTCCATATCCATGATGTCGTTAATAACTATCGGGACAAGGTGGACCATGTCCCTTATGGTTTGGCTTATGTAAGTCATTTTGTCAGCCAGTTCGGATATGAAATCACCAAACAGGTCGATCAGGTCTTTGCCAATGTAGATGACCTGAAATATCACAAGTCCGGCTTTTTGATGGCCTCCAACCTCATCCAGCAGGCTAAAACGTTCCGCATTACCAACGAGGACGTGGCGGAGAATATGCGGAATTTCGTGTGCCAGTGCGTGGCGTATGAAGCCATGCTGGGATATAAATACACGCTTGAAGATTTACGTCATACCTCCGATCTTTGGGGACTGGTTTCCGCCAACCCTTCAAAAATCCGGTCGTTTGTATGGCGGCAACCCCATAAACAGGATGAACCTCCCAATATCCCTGAAATCATCAGCTGCAAGGAAGGGGTAAACCGCCTCAACCTGATTTGGGGGCCGGAACTGGACCGGGCAAAGACAGTGTTTGGTATAAGATTGTTTGGCCATACCAATCCCCTCACGGCAAAACAGGAATTCCTGAAATACCTTCCCGTCAGTTACGGGTTTTTATCAGGTCTCTCTAAAAGCGCCGACCAGATTCTGAAGCAACAAATGATGATTCATGCGGTGGTAGACGGGATCGAGCAGAAATCCACCTCGCTCGGCAATGCCCCGAACTTTGCGGCCAGAAGGGCCTATCTTCAGCAACGCTCCACCTATGAAACCCTGGGCGCTATGGCTTCGGAAAGCCTGATAACGATGAAGGCTGTCCTGGAAGCCATTGTGTATGCATCCTTTATTTTCCTGGTGCCTCTGGCGGTTTTACCCTTTGGGGTTAAAATTCTCCTGTCCTGGTTACAAACCCTTCTCTGGCTCCAGATGTGGGCGCCCCTTTATGCGGTCCTTAACTTTATGATGGGCATGGGGGCGCGTGCAAAGTCTATCGGCATGCTGTCCGTTTCCAGTCCCGACGGCGTTACAATCGCCTCTTCCGTTGGCCTTATGAACCTCAATGCCGATATGGCGGCCATGGCTGGGTATCTGGCCATGAGCATTCCCTTCTTGGCAATCGCCCTCGTCAAGGGAGTGGGGTCGTTTGTCCATATGGCATCCCACCTTGGCAACGTATCCCAGGGGGCTGCTTCCCAGGCCGCCGGTGATGCCGTTACAGGCAACTACAGTTTCGGGAACGTTTCGGAAGGAAACCAGCAGATCGCCAACACAAGCATGCTTTCCCATAGCCGGGCAGCGAGCTATCGGGCGGGAGCCTTCCAGTTTGTGGATGGAAGGACCGATATGACAACCATGGGAGACGGATCCCAGGTGGTCAATATCGGAACATCCAACCTTCCGGTCGGTATTAATAAAGCCGAATCAGATACGTCTCAATTCTCTGAAATGGCAAGCAAGAGCTATCAAAGGGGTCTGAACTATTCTAAAAGCTCAGCTAAACATTTAAGCAGTTCTTACCGTGACCTGGTAAGCCTCGGTGATAACCTCGCCCAATCCGAATCCCTCCATGATGGGATGACCAAAGGGGTGAGCGCGGACCAATCAAGGGATATCCAAAAGGGATCCCAGCTTATTAAAAAGTTTGCGAAAGATAACAATATCACCGTGGACAAAGCTGCCGAGCTATTTGGGTCTGTCAGTGTTGGCGGTGGGAAATTTATCAGTGGCTCGGTGGGCGGTAAAGCCTCTGTAAGCGCAGCAGACAGGGAAGTTTATCAAAAAGCTGTTGATTATGCAAAGTCCGAGAATTTCCACGAAGCGATCAAAGGGGCCATGCAAGCTTCAAGTAACCTCTCCCATAACGTATCCGATGAATTCTCTAAAAAATTAGCAACAGATGTGTCGGGATCCTTTGAGAAGGGAATAAACGAAAGGTCAGAAGCCGCGAAAAGCTTCAGTGAATCGGATTCATGGAGCCGGCAAGCCATGAATACAAAAGCCAACGCAGCTTCGATTAACGCCAACTACAACCAGCAGTTTTTTGAATGGCTGGCAGCGCAGCCCGCCGATCACACCAATGGCCATATCGGACATCGGGGGGCTGCTGACATTATCGCCAGGCGACCGGAAGAAGCCATGGTCTGGGGAAACAGGTTTATGGCAGGACACGGCTTAATCCCCCAAACCCGACTACATGCCAACCCCACAAAAATACAAGCCGATTATGATGGCGAAACAAGGCATCAGGCATATAAGGCAACCCGGGATTCCGTAGATGCCATAAGACAACAAGGATTATCAGAGTTCCCCCGGAACTTTCCGGAGAAGGTTGCAGAAAGGGGGGAGGATTTAAGGGAAGAAAGCGCCCACATCATCAGCGTTCATAACCGGGGCATCGATGAAAGCTCCGGGGTGCTTTCCGGCCAGGGATCAACCATTGAACAGAAGGTCGAAAGCCAGCAGGGAGGCTATGTTACAGGGCGTGTGCTGAAAAAAGCAGGTGATGAAGCTGCCGGAACATGGAACGATTTAACAGGCTCGGAGAAGGGAGAACCACATTCAGAAGCTTATAAAAAGATTCAGGGGGAGCCGCAGCAGAAATGAGGCTAATTATATCGGTTATGATCTATATTACTCAAAAAATGGGCGGGTGTTCCCCGAACACTGGAATCCCACCATTGATCCCGGAAAGGCTGGATACTGGTATACTGGGGCGCGTTGTGGGAATGTTGGTGAGGCGTAAACTTGATATATCGCTTAACCCAATCAAAGAATGCAATGATTGCTATCATGAAAAACACATTTCTCCAATTCAACGGTCCCTTCATAAAGGTAGGAATCAGTGCGCAACAAACCAGCAGCGTAAAAAAATGCCGCCAGATAAACCTGAGTGTCCTGATTGCTTTCCATCCAAGAATATTATTCATCATCCGCCTCCTTTTCACTCTTTCATCTTAACCCAAGTATCACCTGGAAAATCGATCCAAAACAACAGATGTTTTAAAAATGGAGACCCTGTATGACTGTAACGCCACACCCGAATACAAATCTGTATTTGACCAATATCCCTTCCCATCAGGTAGCCACACAAATCATCAATGCGGACTCTGCTGTTGGCCTCAAAGCCTTACCGGCGATGAGCATAGACCTTGTTATGACCTCGCCTCCCTACGCTGTTCGACGCAAGCGAACTTATGGCGGCGTGCCGGCAGACCGGTACGTTGAATGGTTCTTGCCGATCGCTGATGAGTTGTTCCGTGTCTTAAAACCGACAGGCTCGTTTGTTTTAAACATCAAGGAACATGCCGTTAACGGCGAACGCCATACGTATGTGATGGGACTGATCATCGAGATGAGAAAGCGGGGCTGGCTATGGACCGAGGAGTATATCTGGCACAAGCGCAATGCCTGTCCCGGCAAGTGGTCAAATCGGTTCCGGGATGCCTGGGAGCGGTGTATCCATTTTACCAGGGCGAGGGAGTTCGCCATGTATCAGGAATCCGTCATGGTTCCGATGGGAGATTGGCGCCATGCGCGTCTTCGATCCTTAAAGGAAAAAGACCACGTTTATAGCGCATCCAATACGAATAGCGGGTTTGGGAGGAAGGCGGCTAATTGGGTGGGTCGGAAGCTGGCTTATCCTGACAATGTCCTCTACCTGGCCACTGAAAACCGGAACAAGGGACATAGCGCCGTATTCCCCGAAAGCTTGCCCGAATGGTTTATCAAGCTCTTTACGAAACCCGGCGACACAGTCCTTGATCCCTTTATGGGATCCGGGACAACCCTGAAGGTATCCCAACGCTTAGGGCGTCATTCCATCGGGATCGATATACGGGCAGAATACTGTACCCTCGCGGCTGCACGGTTAGGGCCGGGTGACCACAAAAAAACCTTCCTGAAAACAGTTCCGGGGGAAAAGAACCATGGGCTTTAAAACCTTAACCCAGGGCGGGCAAGTCACCCTCCACAACATCCGCATGTTCCGCCAGGTGTTTACTGTTACGCTTCTCATTACCTTGATATCAGGCATGCTGTTCTGGGGGACAAAAACGTGGTTGGATTTTACGCCTTATCAACGGTACGTCATCGGATCTGCCTGGCTGGCGGATGTCAAGCTCTCGGTTTCCGAAGATAAAAACAGGGAAACGCAAGCATTCCGCTATGAAAATGGCAGGCAAGAAACTGTTTTATGCCTGAATATCAGGAACAACAGGGCGATCCAGTCCTGGGTTAGGCGCTTTGAAGAGCAAGCCTGGCGCAACGTGTACGTGTCCTGCTGGTTTATGGGGGGATTGTTTTTGCTCATTTGCGCTTTCTGGATCTGGCGGGGACGGTTGCGAAAAGCCAAAGAAATTATCTCAGGAGCGACAATCGTTGAACCGGAAGCTTTGCAAAAGCTTCTTGAAAAACAAAAGATCGCTTCCTCCTTCCATATCGGGGGCGTCAGTTTGCGGCTCAACACGGAGCCGCAACACCTTATAATTTGCGGGACGACAGGAACAGGGAAAAGCACATGTTTTTTTGAGCTTCTCCCGCAAATACGGGAAATAAACCAGAGAGCGGTTATTGTCGATACCACGGGGGAGTTTGTCTCCCGGTTTTACAGACAAGGCAAAGACATCCTCATCAACCCCTTTGACAAGCGGTCTGTGGGGTGGAACCCCTGGATAGACTGCCGGTCACCCTATCATTATGAGGAGTTGGCCGGCGCCTTTGTTCCCGAAACAAGCCAGGATGGGAAATTCTGGTCGGATTCGGCGCGCACCGTCCTGTCCGAAACCTTGATGATGCTGTCGCGAAACAACACGCAAAGTATCGATATCCTCTTAAACATCCTTCTGGAAATTTCATTGAAAGATCTGTTCGTTGCCCTCAAGCACACGCCCGCCGCCAGCCTTGTTGATCCTGCCGGAGACCGCACCGCCATGTCCATCCGCACCCATTTAAGCCCTTTGAAAAACCTGCGGTACCTTTCTCCCCATAAGCGGGCTTTTTCCGTAAGGGATTGGGTGCAAAAGAAGAACAAGCGATCGGGTGATGATCAGCAGTGGCTCTTTATTACCTGTACTTCGGACCAGCGGGAAACCTTGAAGCCCCTGATGTCGGGGCTTATCACAACAGCGATTAACAGCCTGTTAAGCACGTCCCCTGATCCTGCAAACCGGTTATGGTTTATCATTGACGAGCTCCCCTCCCTGCACAAGCAGGAGTCCTTCCTGAAGGCTTTGGCTGAAATCAGAAAAACAGGAGGGTGTATCGCCGTTGGCGTACAAAACATCCCCCAGCTTCAGGCGCAATACGGTTATGCCGAAACCAAGTCCTTAACGAGCCTCTTCAACACTAAAATCATCTTTCGGAATGGCGACCCGGAATCGGCCAGGCATATTTCCCAAATGCTGGGGGAACAGGAAGTCAAGGAAGTAACGGAGGGAATATCTTTTGGGGAACACAGCATGCGGGATGGCGTTTCCTTAAACGAACACAAGCATCAAAAACCTGCCGTAACACCCCATGACATCATGTCCTTAAACGACCTGGAAGCGTATCTCAAATTGCCCGGGAACTTACCCATCACAAAAGTGAAGTTTGAGGTTCCGTGTGTCAAAGCAATTTCCCCGGCTTTTGTTCCGATTCCAAAAAACAAACCGCCGGAAAAACGCGGTGAAAAAACGAAAAAGCGGAAGTGTAAGCAGACTATTGAGTAAAAATGAGGAGTTGTTGTTATGGCAAGGATTTTTCCGTTAGCGGAAGCAAGAACAGGACAAAATGGAGCCTCGCCAAGGCGATTCTGTTTTATTGACCTTTTTGCCGGTATAGGAGGCTTACGGCGGGGTTTTGACGCAATCGGAGGAAAGTGCGTGTTTACGAGTGAATGGAACGCTCACGCCCGACAAACATATCTGGCAAACTATGATGATGGGGCTGAACACATAATGGTTGGCGATATCAGGGCTGTTAATCTTAACGATATACCGGACCACGATATTCTGCTTGCCGGGTTTCCGTGCCAGCCTTTCTCAGTTGCCGGATTAAAACGTGGGTTCGCATGTAAAACGCAAGGAACCTTGTTCTTTCATATTGCCAGCATTATTGCCCATCACCGGCCTTACGCTTTCCTGCTGGAGAACGTCAAAAACCTGGCAAACCACGACAAAGGGAATACGTTCCGCACGATTCAGGAAACATTAAGGAAAGAACTTGGGTATCACATCCACTGGAAGATTATCAATGCAAAATCCTTTGTCCCACAGAAGAGGGAAAGAATTTTTATTGCGGGATTCCGGGAAGATAACGGTTTCATTTTTGATGGCCTGGCATTGCCCGATCCGTTGGCGGGGCCCAAACTGGAAACCATCCTGCATGCAGAAGATGGTCGTGCAGCGCCTGAAGGTCACTATACCATAGGCGAGACAGCTGTCGTTGAACAGCGTTATACGCTGACAGACGGTCTCTGGGGATATTTGCAAAGACATGCGGAAAAACACCGTGCCGCCGGGAATGGGTTCGGCTTTGGTTTATGCGGGCCAGGTGATGTCGCACGCACGCTTTCTGCACGTTATTACAAGGACGGAGCAGAAATCCTTATCAGGCAGAATGGCAAGAATCCCCGTCGGCTGACCCCACGCGAATGCGCCCGCCTGATGGGATTCGACAGGCCTGGCGAGTCCGACTTCAAAATCCCTGTTTCCGATACCCAAGCCTATAAGCAGTTTGGCAATGCCGTTGTCGTGCCTGTGGGTGAAGTTTTGGCCAGGTATATCGCCCCATATCTGTTGCAAAAGGAAATCACCACACTTTGTGCCCGAAAGGAGCCTGCAATGTTTAATGTCATGCCACCATCAAACGAAAACCGCCTGAAAAGCCAAAGGTCCGGGCGACAAAAGATGGAGAAGGTTTTACATCCCAACTGATTGACGGGGGTTCGGCTATAAAAACAACCGGGCTAATTCAGGGGCAAGGGGAAGACAGCTAAGATCTATGCCCCTATTAAGGATGGAAAGACTATAGAAATGCTTATTACCTTAAGGAGAGAAGAAAATGGTATCGATGAAAGCAGATAAACCTTTTTACAAAACCGACCTCGGAAATATGATCCATGGAGATTCGTTGGAGGTTTTGAGTACGTGGGCAGACGGCTCCGTTGACCTTATCATGACAAGCCCACCTTTCGCCCTTCTCCAGCAAAAAGAATATGGCAATGTCCATGCGGATGTCTATTGTGATTGGTTCAAGCCGTTTGCCAGGCAATTTTTTCGTGTCCTGAAGGATTCCGGAAGCCTTGTGATTGATATCGGGGGGACGTGGGTTGATAAGCAACCCACCCGAAGCCTCTACCACTTCAAGTTACTCATCATGCTTTGTGAAGAAATGGGGTTTCATTTGGCGCAAGACTATTACTGGTGGAACCCCTGCCGGCTTCCCAATCCGACGGAGTGGGTAACCGTGCGACGCATTCGAGTAACTGACGCCGTCAATACGGTCTGGCAGCTTTCAAAAACACCATGGCCAAAAGCAAGCAACCTAAGAGTGCTCCAGCCTTCCCGAACCGGTATGCGGCAGCTCCACACTTTCCGCTATCAAAAACCCGCAAACCATAACAACAATAATCAGGCAGCCAAGAAGTTTCTATGGAATACAAACGCGGCAATTCCCTCAAATTTGATCGCCCTTACGAATAGGGGACACAAAAACAATGCCTATATCCGGTATTGCAGGGAGAATAAACTGCCCCTGCATCCGGCGCGCTTTCCATCCGAGCTGCCTGAATATTTTATACGGATGCTGACCGACCCCGGCGACACAGTGATTGACCCTTTCGGCGGGAGTTGCATGACAGGAGAAGTGTGCCAACGCTTAAAACGCAAATGGTATTGCATCGATCTCTCAAGGGAATACCTTGAAGGAGCTTTAGGGCGTTTTAAAAATAACCCCATCCATAAAGAGGCTGCCAATGATCATCTTAAAGGAAGCAAGAAGATTAATTCAGGGTGGGAGTTTCCTTACTATGTGGTTCCTCAGCCGGGATATTTTTGGGACGGGGACCAGGATGACCTTTTACGCAAGGATGGTGGGAAAGAAAGGCAAAGTTGCCGTCGATTGAAGAGTGTTTCTGCATGCTTAAACGAGAAAGAGAAAAAAGGATAACATGGTAATCATGAGGAAAATACTACTTTTAGGAGAAGTTCTGTTCAAAAAATTCTCCTATAAAATCGCTTTAGACTTGTAAAAT
>CAZXMD010000059.1:0-8322 GCA_964641635.1 uncultured Candidatus Finniella sp.
CCCTGGCTGAAATACCGAAATTATGGACTCACTTAAATTCCGTCGGGTGGTAAGGAGACACACCCCTTACTTCTAAGGGATGATTTAGAATTTTACCAATTGATTAAAATTTAATTAAACATTAATCTTTTATAATGGATGTCAATTTTTAAAGGAATTCCTTTGGTGAATACATTGATAAAGTCCATCTTCTTAGGGACTTCACTTATGCTCGCCATTTCTTGTGGCGGAGCTTTTGATTTTCAGATGGATGATGAGGAACCCCCTAAAAGGGCCTCTCAAAAATCTGTTAAGAAGCCTATGAAAAAAATTTCGCGAAAACCGTTAAAAAAACCCAAGTCTAAGGCGGGAAAAAAGGCCCAGCAAACCAAAAAGGCTGCCAAGAAGAGGGCAACCCTTGTTGCTGCACGCCCGAAGACAAATGGGGTGCAGGAGCAGATTCGGCTACTGCATGAAAAAATGGATCGGCTGGAATCCGGGGCTTTAACCACGCCAACATCTGCTACTGCACTCACGACAGGAGATAAAAACAGCCATAACATTCCCATTGAGGGAAGCAACACAGTCCTCAAAATTGGGGGGTATATTAAAGCGGATGGTATTTATGATGCGAGCCAATTTACCGGCGATGGCTCAAATTTGGCCACTTTGAGGCTTAGAAACCTTGATGCCGACGCAACACGAAGCAACGTTATTACAGCCCATGCAAAACAAACGCGCATTTCCCTTGGCAGCGAAACCCAGACATCGAATGGGCAGGTGATGGCCTATTTTGAAGGCGATTTCTTTGGCAGCGCTAATAATAGTTCTCAAGCGGGTTCCTTTAGCCGCGGCGATACATCAAGTTTAAACAGCTATGGCTTCCGGATGCGCCATGCTTATGGTAGTTACTGCTACAATAAGCAACATAGGGTTGATATTGGCCAAACGTGGACCTTATTCTATGATCCAAGATCCGTTGGGACAACAATTGAAATTAATGGATCAGAAGCAACTGCCCAAATCCGGCGTCCCCAAGTTCGCTACACTTGCGCCCATAACCGCTGGAAATTTGCCTTTTCACTAGAAAGTGGCGCCACCGAATATCTTGATATCAGCCCAACGTTTGTCGGAACAACGACGAATGGCGCCGCAACCAACACCGCCGGCTCACCAAGCAATACTTATAATACCTCCCAATACCGAAGGGCACAAAATAGTTTTTTAGGAGGAATTTCGGGCGATGGGAACCAAGCCCTTCCAGATGTTGTCGCTCAAATTCTGTATGAAAAGAAAAAAGTCGGGCATTTTTCATTAGGCCTTATGGGACGTCAATTAAAAATCAATAAAGTCACATCGACAGGTCCGAATGATCCTGCATTTAATGCAGCCAAATTCGGTTATGGAGTTGCCTTGGGCGGCCGTTACTTTATCCATGGGAAATCGAATATGTTTGGACAGTTGAACTTCGGTCATGGCATTGGAACATATATTTTCGGGCTTGATGGCTACGGAGCTTCCGTTGATAGCAGCCGAAAAATCATGCGGACCCAATTTTGCTATGGATTTCTCATCGGCACCGAACACTATTGGAACGAGAGATGGCGCAGCAATTTGATCTTCAGCATTGCCCGGGCCAATGTCTCCGGCCTCATCCCTGCAGGAAGGGTTCCTGTTATGGGAGTTGATGCGGCAGGGCAACTTGCACCGATTGCGGAAACTGGCTACAGCATTTCTAAAATGTTACGCCAACTTTATGTCAACTTATTATGGGCCCCTGCTGAAAAATTTGAAGTCGGCCTGGAATATGCCTACTTCCGCCGGGATACCATCAATAACTACTTTGGGTACGGAAACCGCTTCCAGTTTGGCGCGTATTATAAGTTTTAATATGTCCAATCCGCAGTAACCGCCTTCAAAACAAATATGTTCCAAATGCCTCTAAAATCATCTATACTGTTTACACAATGAAAAAGAAAAGAAAAAACACCTCCCCTTCCCCTGTAGACTTACGTAAAACAGTTCTGGAACTTCTTGCCAGCAGCGAAAAGCCCCTTACAAAAAATCAGATTGCACGTCAACTCGACGTTCGGGGTGACGAACGCATCGCCTTAAAGCAATTATTGGCTGATTTAGAAGCAGAAGGAAAACTTGACCGTGGCTCCCGGCGGCGCATAACCGTTACGGATCGCCCTCTTGCTCCCGGACATGTGCTGGTTACGGAAATTACAGACATTGGTGAGAATGGCGAATTGATCGCCATTCCCCTTGACTGGTCGGCCGGGACTCCCGTCCCTAAAATCGAACTGCTTCCTTCCCGCCGGAGCCACCCTCACCATAGCGCCTTGAGTATAGGCACCCACGTCTTGATTCGCCTTCATAGCCATGAAAAGGATTTTTGGCGTGGCGAAATTATTAAAAAATTGGAAAAAACCGCCAAAGTTCACTTAGGTATTTTTACACCCAGCCGGGATGGCGGTGGCCGTCTTTCTTCCTGTCATCGAAAAGATACTTTTCCAGGAGCAAAGCTGTCGCCTGCCGAATGCAAAGACCTGCAAAGCGGCGATATTCTGGCTTATTCTGTATCGGCCACTCAAGGGACGAAAATTCACGAAAAAATTGGCAGGATTGATAATCCGAAAACCTTTAGCCAAATGGCTATTTATGCCCATCGTATCCGTCATATTTTTTCACAAGATGCCATTGTTTTGAGTGAACGGGGAAAAATCCCCGAGCTCGGCAACCGCACGGATTTGCGGAGCATTCCTCTTGTTACCATTGATGGTGAGGATGCCCGTGATTTTGATGATGCCGTCTGGGCAACACCAGACGAAGACCCACGGAACCCAGGGGGATGGCGCATTCTTGTGGCCATTGCCGACGTCGCCTATTATGTCCGCCCGGGAGATTCACTTGATCAAGAGGCTAAGGAGCGCGGAAACTCCGTCTACTTCCCGGACCGTGTTGTGCCCATGCTCCCCGAAGCTTTATCAAATGAGATGTGCTCCTTGAAGCCCCATGTTGACCGGGCGTGTATGGCCATTGAGATGATTGTGTCATCTGATGGCAAAGTAAAATCCCACCATGTTAAGCGAGGGCTAATGCGCTCTCAAGCACGGCTGACTTACAGCCAAGTGCAAGAGGCTTTAGATGGGAAGCTGGACGATACCACGGGCCCCCTCCTCGATACGGTTATTAAGCCGTTGTTTGGGGCTTATAAATCCCTGATGAAGGCACGTGTTCGTCGGGGTACGCTCGATATTGAGCAGCCTGAGCGCCAGGTTATTTTCGGTGCAGACGGGCATATTGAGCGCATTATCCCCCGTCCCCGGTACGACAGCCACCGCCTGATTGAAGAATTTATGATTGCAGCAAATGTGGCTGCTGCCCGAACATTGGTGACAAAAGGCTGGCCATGCCTTTTCCGTATTCATGATGCTCCTGATGCTTTGCGTGTGGCCAATCTCCGCCTGACTTTACGGAAAATGAAGATTCCCTTCACCAAAATAGCCAAACCTCAGCCTGCTCAATTCAATGAACTCTTGGCGGGCACCCGAAACACACCCGTTGCCCAGATGATTTCGGACCTTGTGCTCAGGTCTCAAGCTCAAGCCAAGTACAGCCCCCTCAACATTGGGCATTTCGGCTTAAGCCTCTCACAATATGCACACTTCACTTCTCCCATAAGGCGCTATTCAGATCTCATTGTCCATCGCTCCCTCATCTCGGCCCTGCAACTTGGCGCAGATGGTTTGTCGGATAAGTCCATCTCCTTAATGACAGTGGCAGACCACATATCCGCAACAGAGAGGCAAGCAGCAATGGCTGAACGGGAAGTGATGGATCGCTTTGTAACGGCCTATCATTTTCCCCATGTTGGCGAAACTTTCACTGCCGTGATTGTTGGGGTTACCCGTGTCGGGTTGTTTGTGTCTATTACAGATACGGGAGCCCAAGGGTTTATCCCCCGAGGAACCTTAAGAAGTGATACCTTTTTTCATGAGGAAGAAAGTCACCGCCTGGTTGGTCGTCGTACAAAAATGGTTTATCAGCTGGGAAGCCGTTTGGAGGTGCGCCTTCAATCAGCGGATATTACCACAAACAGCCTTATTTTTGAAGTTGCAACAAATGAGCCAGGCAAGCCCAAAGAAAAGAAGTTTACCAAATCCCCAAAAAGAAAAGACAAAAGAAAGAGAAGCCGATGATCGACTCTTTCCTTTTGGATAAAATTCCTCATGTTTTTCGGGATTCAAGTCTTCTTGAGAAGGCCTTAACACACCCGAGTACGACACGGTCACAAAAAGCCAGTGATTTTGAGCGCCTTGAATTCTTAGGAGACCGTGTCCTTGGATTGGTTGTCGCCCAAATGGTTTATGAGAGGTACCCCACAGAAAAGGAAGGGGATTTGGCCAAGCGTTTTGCGGCGCTCGTTTGCCGGGAAGCCTGCCTGGAAGTCGCTCATCAGATCAATTTATCACAATACCTGAAAGCTTCCTTTGGAGAGGTTTCTCTCCATTCTACCATATTGGCGGATGCTGTTGAAGCTCTTATCGGGGCCATTTACCTAGACGGTGGGCAAGAAGCGGCGGCAACCTTTATTATGGCGTATTGGCCCGCCCTTCTGGAAAAAGCGCTTATCCCTCCCAAAGACCCGAAAACAGCTCTTCAAGAACTGGCGCAATCTAAAAATTCAGGAGCTGTGCCTGTTTATGAAGTGGTTGATCATTCAGGCCCGGCCCACACTCCAACTTTTACCGTACACTTAACCGTGACAGGATTGGGCAAAGCAACGGGGACAGGCACCTCCAAGCGTCAAGCCGAGCAAATGGCTGCAAAATTACTTTTAGAAACAGTTGAAAAATATGTCGAACCCAAATCATAAATCAGGAAATTAAAATGACACAGACACGGTGCGGCTTTATCGCAATTCTGGGGGCACCCAATGCAGGAAAATCAACCCTCATTAACCAATTGGTGGGCAGTAAGGTTACGATTGTTTCTAGCAAAGTGCAAACAACACGCCAACGAATCCTGGGCATTACCATTCATGACCAAAGCCAACTGATTTTGGTGGATACGCCTGGCATATTTGCCCCACAGAAACGCCTGGAGCGCGCCATGGTTCAAGCGGCCTGGGAAGCCAGCCGTGATGCGGACTTGACGGTTCTTATTGTGGATGTCAATCAAAAGTCCTTAGCCAGCAGCTTCGCCATTTTAGAAAAACTAGGTACCCGGCCTGTCATTTTGGTTTTAAATAAAATTGACCAAGTCAAACATACAGTTTTATTAGAAATTACGACAAAGTTTCAAACATTTGCCAATATTACTGATACGTTCATGATTTCTGCCCTTACAGGGGATGGCGTGTCAGACTTTGCTGATTTCTTAGCCCAAAAAGTGCCTGAGAGCCCTTGGTTATATCCGGAAGATCAGTTGACGGACATGCCTCAAAAGCTATGGTCAGCGGAAATTACGCGTGAACAGCTTTTTCTCCAACTGCACCACGAACTCCCTTATAATACCATGGTGGAAACGGAAGCTTGGGAAGAGTTTGAGAACGGAACCGTCAAAGTAAACCAAGTCATTTACGTGTCAAGAGATGGCCAAAAAGCTATTGTTCTTGGAAAATCAGGGCATCAAATTAAGGCCATCAGCAGTGCTGCTAGAGAGGAAATGTCCGTGTTCCTTAACCGCACCGTGCACTTGTTTTTGCATGTTAAAGTTATGGAGGATTGGACCAACAAGCCGGCCATGTACCGCCTGATGGGATTAGACTTTAATGTGTAAAAGGGGTTACCATGATCATCGCTCAGATTACCGACACACACATCGTTCCTAAAGGTCAGGCGTGGAATTCTTTACCTCAAACCCAGGTTGAGAACCGCTTAAAGCTTATTGTTGATAACCTGAATATACTTAACCCGAAGCCTGATGTGGTTCTGCTTACAGGGGACGCAACTGATGAGGGAGAAGCGGAAGCCTATAGCCATTTAAAGGAAATCCTGGAACCACTCTCCATCCCTCTTTATATCATTCCCGGGAACCATGATAACCGTGAGGAAATGCGCGCCGCTTTTCAGCATAAAAGTTACATGCCAGAGGAAAGTTTTATCCAGTATGTTATTGATGACTATCCTGTCCGCCTCATTGGGCTTGATACGCTTGTTCCCGGCGAAACCTGGGGGCTGATTTGCCGGGAAAGGGTTGATTGGTTGGAGCATACTCTCCAAAAAAACAGGGAGAAGCCAACCTTAATTTTTATGCATCATCCTCTCATTAAAGCTGAACACAAGGTGATGGATTATGTGAAATGCTTTACGCCTGACGGGTTTGAGGATTTGCTCAGGTCTTTTCCAAATATCGTTGGCATTGTCGCAGGGCACAACCATAGGCCTAGCATGGCGCTTTTTGGAGGAACCTTGTGTTTTGTTGCGCCCAGCGTTGCACCCCAATTCCATCTTTTTGAAAAAGAAGAGGGTAGCCATTGGTCGGCCATAGACCTTGCCCATCCTTCGTTTACCCTTCACAAATGGACGGGAGGCTTTCGCCTGTTATCGGAAGTTTTCCAGGTGGTAAAGCCGGAAGAGCGCTTTGCCAGGAAAAAGATAGAGATTGATAAAGCAGAGGCCCACCCTTCTTTAAAATACACCGCAGGGCGTTAAAAAATGAAATGGACAGATAATGGCATTATCCTGTCTACCCGTCTCTTTGGTGAGAATAGCCGGATTCTCTCCCTGTTAACGCGTCAAAATGGCCGGCATGCTGGCCTCATCAAAATCCCAAAATCGCGGTCTCGCTTGAACATTGAGGCTGGTACATTTGTTGAGGCAACCTGGAACGCACGTCTTTCCGAACATTTGGGTCAATGGACTCTAGAGACAACGGCTGCTATGGGAGCAAAGCTTCTTCCTTACCGTGTTCCTCTCACAGCTCTTAGCAGCGCCTGTCAGCTCACGGATCAGTGTTTACCTGAAAGGAATCCCTACCCCCATCTCTATGATCTTCTCCACCAATTGATTGAGGATCTGCTCTACGCGCCAAATTGGCAAATCTCTTACGTGGATTATGAGCTGGCCCTGTTGAAGGATTTAGGTTTTGGCTTGGACTTATTCGCGTGCGCGGCCACAGGGCAGCAAGATGATCTGATCTATATTTCTCCCAGGACAGGACGGGCCGTTAGCCGTGAAGCCGGTGAACCCTACAAGGCTCAGCTTCTTCCTCTTCCCTCTTATTGGGTGAATGAAAACGCCCTTCCCGACATCCGGACCTCCCTTACCGTAACAGGCTATTTTCTTGCCCGGCATCTTACGGAACGCCAAGGTCTTCCCGCTATCCGCCAGCGCTTGGTGGATATGGTGCAAGCGTAAAAAGCAGGTGAATATACACCCTTGCAACCCTTTATAATTTTTCCTAATCTGAGAGGTAAACTCCAAAGGAATAGTGCGTCATGTCCCTTCCCCTCCCTTCCCTTCACCCATCAAACCGCTCCTTGATTTTCTGGCTTTTCAGCACATGTTTTCTCATTTGGGTGATGATTATGGTTGGGGGCGCAACACGGCTGACCCATGCAGGGTTATCTATTGTTGAATGGAAACCGGTTACCGGCGTTATTCCCCCATTGACTCAAAGCCAATGGCTGGAAGCTTTTGAAAGCTACAAACAATTTCCTGAATATAAACTTGTGAACCAAGGTATGGGTCTTGCTGATTTTCAATTCATCTATTTCATGGAATATTTCCACCGTTTGTTAGGGCGCATGATGGGCTTGTGGTTTATAGCGCCATTGGCCATATTCTGGTTCCGCAAACAACTCTCCCATAAACTTAAAGTGCGTTCCTTGCTTGCCGTTTGCCTCGGGTTCAGCCAGGGTTTCTTGGGATGGTATATGGTCAAGAGCGGCCTGGTGAAAGATCCCGCTGTCAGCCATTATCGCCTGACCGCCCACCTACTCCTTGCCATTGCTTTGTATGCCTTATTGTTTTGGACGGCCTTGGAGATGATACGCCCTCCATTGAAGAATTCCGGAAGACACGAATCCCCCTTAATAGCTCGTTTGAGCCTTATCTCTTGCGGCGCCATAACGCTTACCATCTTGTACGGGGGACTGGTTGCAGGCCTGAAAGCAGGGCTTATCTACAACACATTTCCTCTGATGGAAGGACAATTCATTCCAGACGAATGGTCTTTTTACCGTCCTATTTGGCTCAATTTCTTCGAAAATGCGGCTCTCGTGCAATGCATCCATCGCTGGCTTGCGATAAGTACGAGCATCCTTATCCTTTTTACCTCCTGGATGATATGGAATCAAAGCTCTGAAAAGCATACGCTCACCATAGCCCTCAT
>CAZXMD010000059.1:8332-10274 GCA_964641635.1 uncultured Candidatus Finniella sp.
CTTCGCGAGTATGGCCCTTACTCAGGTCACTTTCGGCATTTTAACCCTTCTTTTTCACGTTCCTGTCGCTCTTGGAACGCTCCACCAAGGAACAGCTGTCGTTCTTTTAAGCCTGGGATTGTATCTGTTCTATATATGTAAAGAACAGAAGAATTTTAAAAAACTTTGGTCTTGGCACAGGTCTTGAATTGGTGTAGTTAATGAAGATATGCCTAATCAATGATTGGGGATGTAGTTTTAGTACGGGACGTAGCGCAGCCTGGTAGCGCGCCTGCTTTGGGAGCAGGATGTCGGAGGTTCAAATCCTCTCGTCCCGACCATTTAAGGGAATTACTGAATGGCTGAAGCCAGGATTTATAGACCAAGCAAAACAGCTATGCAGTCCGGAAAAGCTAAATCCCGCCAATGGGTTTTAGAGTTCTGTCCGAACAATATTCAGTTTATCGAACCCGTCATGGGCTGGCGTGGTTCAAATGATACCTTACATCAACTCCGGCTTACTTTTCGTTCCTTGGAATCTGCAGTGGCTTATGCAGATAAGATGAACCTGATGGTGCAAATTGAACAAGCCCAATCCGCCAACTCCCCGCCAAAGCAATACTCTGATAACTTTCGTTATGATCGGGTTGGATAAACATCACACATGCTATTGCGTAAATAAAAATTCTTTTCAAGAAAAGAAATCAAATGCTTATGAAAGAACTTGTCAAACATGAAAAGAAAATTAGTGCAAATAAAAATGAAAACAGGTATGAACAGAGCTTACCTCAAAAATTAATATTTATTTCAGGAGAATTATATGCTCATCGGTGTTCCAAAGGAAACTAAAAACCATGAATATCGCGTTGGATTGACCCCGACTTCGACCCACGAATTGATCCGCCTTGGTCACGATGTGATCATAGAATCGAATGCAGGAATAGGAGCAGGTTTCGACAATAAGCAGTATCTGGCTGCAGGCGCTAAAATTGCACCCACAGCGGAAGATGTTTTTGCTCAAAGCGAGATGATCATTAAGGTTAAGGAACCACAGCCACAAGAATGTAAGCTGCTTCGCCCTGGCCAAATCATCTTTACCTACCTCCATTTGGCTCCAGACCCTGAACAAGCCGAGGGGCTTATAGACTCTGGCTGCATTGCTATTGCTTATGAAACGGTCACAGACTCTCATGGGGGATTACCTCTCCTTGCACCAATGAGCGAAGTCGCTGGTCGTATGGCGATTCAAGCTGGCGCCCACTTCCTTGAAAAAGGTCAAGGCGGCGCGGGCGTATTACTTGGGGGCGTTCCTGGCGTTGCTCCAGGAAAAGTAGTTATATTGGGCGGTGGCGTTGCCGGAGCCAATGCAGCGCGTATGGCTATTGGACTTGGCGCTCAAGTTGTTATTTTTGATAGGAATTCCCGCCGACTGAAAGAACTTGACATAGAATTTGGCGGACGGGTTCAAACAATGTATTCCACTGCAGCGACTGTGGAAGAATATGTGATCGATGCAGATCTTGTCGTCGGCTCTGTCTTGGTTGTTGGCGCTGCCGCTCCTCGCCTTGTTTCGCGAGAAATGGTTCAAAAGATGCGCCCGGGTTCTGTTATGGTAGACCTCGCCATTGATCAAGGGGGATGTTTTGAGACCAGCCTTCCCACCACCCATGCTAACCCCATATACATCGTTGATCATGTTCTTCATTATTGTGTGACCAACATGCCCGGTGGTGTTGCACGCACTTCTACGGTTGCTCTTAATAACGCGACACTTCCCTTTATTCTTGCTCTGGCTCAAAAAGGCTATATTAAAGCACTTACGGATGATTTCCATTTACGCAATGGCCTGAATGTCTTTGAAGGACAAATCACGTATAAAGCTGTAGCCCATGATTTGGGTAAAGAATTTGTTGATCCGACAACTCTGTTTTAAAAGAGAATCTACAGCAGATAATAGGTTCTG
>CAZXMD010000060.1:0-6242 GCA_964641635.1 uncultured Candidatus Finniella sp.
GAACATTGCCCATCACCTTGTTGGGTGACGCATCTTCCTTGATGAAGGCCGAGTCGTCGCAAGCCACAGGGGGAGAATTATCAGTTGCTCCCTTGATGGTGATGTTGAGCTTAGCCGTATCTGTA
Source organism: uncultured Candidatus Finniella sp. (assembly GCA_964641635.1). GTDB lineage: Bacteria > Pseudomonadota > Alphaproteobacteria > Paracaedibacterales > VGCI01 > VGCI01. The sequence goes on from CAZXMD010000060.1 coordinate 126, forward strand.
CCCCCTTTGCCATCACTGATGGCATAGGTGAACATTTCTTTCAGCGTTTCCCCATCATTCAGAGCATCCACAGCCGGATCGCTGTTATTAAGCGTGTAGGTGTACGACCCATCCGCATTGATAACCAGAGTACCATGAGCCAGCGTAAAGGTGCCTGTTGACGTGACAACTAAGGAGTCACCATTAGGATCGCTGTCATTGCTGAGAACATTGCCCATCACCTTGTTGGGTGACGCATCTTCCTTGATGAAGGCCGAGTCATCGCAAGCTACGGGGGCTACATTACCAGCAGAACCACCACCGTGACCTGAACCGCCACCGTGACCTGAGCCGCCGCCATGGGATGAGCCGCCGCCATGGGATGAGCCGCCACCATGAGGAGGAGGATTATGTCCGTTTGAACCGCCACCGTTGTTTCCATGGCCTGATCCACCACCATGATGCCCACCGGAACCGCCGCCGTGAGGAGGGGGAGGATTATGTCCACTGGAACCGCCGCCATGAGATGAGCCACCGCTGGGTGGAGGATTGTGATTGGTTCTGCTGCCTGATAGAGGATTGTGATCTGTTCCGCCGCCGGCTGGTGTATGGTGTGGTTCTCCGCTGCCTAGAGAATTATGGTTTGCTGTGCCGCCACCGTGGCCTTCTTTACCGACGTTTTGATTGTTTGTATTGGTTTTAGACATCTTATTTCCCTCCGTATGTTGGTTTATACGCACAAAGGCGCACGTTAACTACGTAAGTTAAATATAATTTTAAGTAAATAAAAGTCAACTTGGTAAAGGTGTATTATTTTTCCGCTTTGAGGTGTGGCTTGTATTATTTGTTTTATTTTATTTTGTTTATTATCCAATTTCCAATTTTACGACCTAATTCTAGCCCATCATAGTCGTCAATGGGAAAATGGACCCCGCCCCAAAGGCGGGATTGGCTAATCTCATAGGCAGTTTTATCCCACTCAGTCTGGTTTTCAGGGAAATAATGGTCCATAATGATTGCAGCTGCCATGGATAAAGTGGCATGGCCAGAAGGATAGCTAGGGGTACTTGGTGTTTTTAGGTTTGTTTCTAAATCCGGAAACATTATTTTCGGGCGCTGTTTCCAATGAGTATATTTTGAATCGAAATAGGCAATAGTTGCATCAGCAATCCCTCTGGCAAGAATAGACCGGATAAGCAACGCGCGTTCCAAAGGGACCTGGTGTTTTGCCATATAATTATTTGCAAACTCAAGCCATTGGCCGGATGTTAAAATTGTTCCTGAGCCGGCGGCCCACTTTTTTGCGGCTTCAAGTTGCTCATTAGTGAGGGAAGCCAATATATTTTTGAGTTCTTGTAGCTGGAGCTTGATTTCATTTTCTCCATAAGCTTTCGGGTTTTCAAGTCGGAATTGATTTCCAGAAGTTATCAACCAGGGTTTTTGATGGGCTATGCTCATTCCAAAGGGTGGTTTATCTTTCGTCCATCCTTCCAGAATTTCAGGGGTAGCGGATAATTTAAGGGTTTCTTCTTCCTCTTTTAGCCGTTCATTCACTTTTTTGACTACGATTTCGGCAACCTTTAAAGAATAAGCGTCAGGAGCATCTGCGGGGGGAATCAAGCTGCATTTATTCGGCAGAAGAAGGCACAGCGTTTGAGTTGAAACAGCTGTTAAGTTTCCGGCAAGCTTTTTCTTGGCATGGAAAGATAGGGCGGCGGCATCTTGCTGAGCCGTAAAGAGATAAGCATAAACGCGGGTCGTGTCAAATTCCTTATTATTCTTTTTTGCCAAATCAAAGACCACATTTATCCAATGATTGACTTCAGATTCTGTAATAGTTATGTCAGAGTTTAAGGTTTCAAGGGGTTGGAGGTCTGCTTCGGTGTAAGAAAAATGTGTATGAAGTCCTCTAGATGAGAAAGGGAATGTCTCAGCTTTATATAAGAATATACCTATTGCAATCAAAGCAATTGAGGCAGTAACGCCCGCAATTTTTACCAATAACTTCTTCTTCATCTTTTCACATCTCCTAAAACACGATCTTTCGTAAAAGTGTACGTTTTGTTGCGCCGAAAGCAGGGCAAGCCCATACTTTCAGCACATAAGCTTGATATTAAGAGGAGAATCCTTACCAAAAGGTTAAGATATTTATTGCTTTAGATGATTCATTCGGGTGTTTTAATGCCTAAGAAATGAAACATCCTATCTAACCTTGCGACAGAACACTTGACGAATTTGGTAAGATCGCGTATCTAGTAAGGTAACTTTTCAACAGTTTATGAATTTTTGGGAGATTTATTAATGTCAAGGCGATGTGGAATTTCAGGTAAGGCGGTTCTTTATGGGAATAACGTTAGCCACGCAAAGAATAAGTCGCGCCGTCGTTTTTTGCCAAATTTACAGGAAGCGTCTTTTATGAGCGAATCTCTGGGCCGTATGGTTCGGTTACGCCTTTCTACGAATGCGATTCGTACCGTTGAGTTTCATGGTGGTTTGGATGCATTCTTGATGCAGGCTTCTTCTTTGAAGTTGGCTCCGGAACTGGTTCGGTTGAAAAAAACAATTCAAAAGCACAACCCGGCTTCTGTTGACGCTGCTTGAGCTTCGTTAGGTTAGCGTTTTAAGCCATAATGTGATGCAGCATTATCGGCTTATCCTCACCTAACCATAACTTTCAAGATTTATATGGATACCTCATTTATTGTTCCTCTTGTTCATTTAATGCAGACCTTGTCAGCAGAGAATCTTTCTTTGTTGATCTTTCTAGGGTGTGTTATTTCCATTCTTGTTTTATTCCGGACTTTTGGGATCACAGGCTTGTATATGTACAATGCAGTGATTGTGATTGTTGCTAACCTTCAAGTTTTAAAGACAGCGACATTTTGCTTTTCTCCAGAACCTGTTGCTCTGGGCACGATCACTTTTGCGACCACATACCTGGTGAGCGATATTCTGACGGAGCATCATGGCAAAGCTGTTGCTCATAAAGGGGTGTGGCTTAGTTTTGCGGCGCATATTCTCATGACATCATTGATGGTCTTTACCTTAGGCTATTCCGCGCCAGCGGGCGATAAAGCCCATGGGGCGATGATGACCCTTTTTGCGCCTTCACCCCGCATTTTACTTGCTGGCTTATTGGCCTATGTTATCAGCCAGTTTTTGGATATCCATGTATTTGAGTGGGTTGGGCGGATAACACAGCGGCGCTGGTTATGGTTACGGACCAACGTTGCAACTCTTTTATCGGGTTTGGTGGATAATACTATTTTCAGTTTGTTGGCCTGGGTTATTTTGAATCCGGAGCCTATTTCCTTTTATTCATTGATTTTCACATATATATTGGGTACTTATCTGGCCCGGGGGTTGGTGGCCCTTTTATCGACACCGGTCATGTATTTGAGCTATTGGTGCCTTCCACCAGGCTCATCAAAACGACCAATCAAAGACCCAGAACCTGACGTGGCCAAAGCTGCTTAATTTTTCAATAGAAGTAATTAAATCATATGTCTGCTTTTTCATTTTCGTATCACTATCCTTCTTCAAAGTCCCGGGCCCGGCTGGGACATTTACAAACGCCCCATGGTGTAGTGGAAACTCCCGCTTTTATTTTTTGTGCAACCAAGGCTGCGATAAAGGCCGTTACCCCTGACCAGATGCGGGCCTGTGGGACTCAGTTTATTTTGTCAAATACCTATCACCTGATGCTGCAACCCGGCGCTGAAATTGTGGCCAAAATGGGTGGGTTGCATCGGTTTATGGGGTGGGATGGGCCTATGCTCACAGATTCGGGAGGGTTTCAGATTTTTAGCCTGGGTCACGGGTCAGTGGCGGCGGAGATCAAGGGAAAGCGCATGGGGAGTCGGCCCAAAACACTTCTCAAAATTACGGAAGAAGGGGCCCGGTTTAAATCGTACATTGATGGGTCAACGCACTTGTTAACCCCTGAAAAGTCTATAGAAATTCAACGACTTTTGGGCCCTGATCTGGTTGTTGTTCTGGATGAATGCACACCGTTCCATGTGGATAAGGTTTACACCCAACGTTCCCTGGACATGAGCCATCGCTGGGGCGTTCGCAGCCTCCAGGAGTTCCAAAGGCATGATGATGGCCGTCAATCCCTTTATGGCATTATTCAGGGCGGTGTTTACGAAGATCTACGGCGTGAGGCTTGTGATTTTGTCAATGGCCAACCGTTCTTCGGCCATGCTATTGGGGGGTCTCTTGGGGCTGATAAGGAGCAGATGTATGATGTTGTCGCCATGGCGGCGCAGCGTCTTGACCCTAGTCGCCCCATTCATTTGCTGGGGATTGGCGGTGTGCGGGACATTTTTGAAGGTGTGGCGCAAGGAATCGATACGTTCGACTGCGTTCACCCCACCCGTCTGGCGCGCCATGGGGGGGCTCTGGTTCGCCCGCCCCATGCTTTAAAAGAGGGCGCTGACCACATCAACCTGCGGAACAGTTCTTGCCGGGAAGATCCTAATCCGATTGAGCCTGACTGCTCGTGCCCCACCTGCCAGACATATTCCCGCGCCTATCTGCACCACTTGCTGAAGGCGCAGGAACTTCTCGCCATGACGCTCATCACGATGCATAACGTCGCTTTCATGAACCGTCTTCTTACCGCCATACGCACCGCCATTTCCCAGGGCCGCCTGGATGAGGAGCGAAAAGAGTGGGTGGCTGAACATGATTTCTCTGAGCTTTCGCAAAATCTGGCGGCGTAAGGGAAAGTATAGGTTTATACATCCCCATCAATTGCGATTGAGAGAGCGATTGAACCCGGATACTATTAATCCGGAACTAAAACAGGTTACGCTTTTCAAAAATCAACCTGGGGAAAACCTTGGTCTTATGGCCAAATGAATGTAAACTATTTGCCTTCCTGAGTAATAAGAACCTGAGTTATGAATTAAACTGTAACCCAAAACCAAAAATTAATAATTTAAAATCAAAAGGTTGTTGCGTCATATATAGACGAGTCATTTCTCGGGAAACGGCTCCCAGCGATATTTTTCAATTCTTTGAGCAATCTTTTCATAGATCTCCTTTTGACCAACAATTTCATTTAAGGCTCGAGCCAGTGCTCCCGCTTCGGGTATTGCAACAGAGTCCTCCTTACCGATTCCCTTGCCCAACTTAGCCATAGGGTGAATGGAACCTAACCATTCAGATTTGATAGTTTGCTGATCAATAGATTGTTTCTGTTCAGGGGGTGTTATGTAATTATGTAACTGTTTATAAGCGATTTCGGCCTCAGGTATTTTCTGGCTTATAATGTCGATTGGTATTAATCGATTATCTGCGCCATATCCGAATAGCTCAATTATGGTGTTGAATTTTATTTGTGCACTTTTATAAAGCCTACGCACTTCTTGAGTGTTATCTCTGGGCAAATTGGAGTAGTCCTTGATAATTTGATCAGCAAACCCCTTCCTATCAGATAAAATACCAACAATGTTGAGTTCTTTTGGGGGTGAATTGCGATTTGATGGAGTCACAGGTGAATTTAAGTATAAGATATACAAAATGAAACAAATTGAAAAAGCACCAATTATTGCGAATGTGTTTTTCATGAGCTGTCTCTTCTATAATGCTCCCAATAAAATAGAACACTTGACTAAGGAGAGATTCGTTCTTCCTTTCTTTTATTTGGGAACGAATCTCTCCTTACAAAACGCTGCTTAATGTTCTTGACTCCGGGGAGCAGTTTATTCCGTGGTTCCGCTAATAGATGTATCTAGTAAAACTATAGCGGAAGAATATGAAAAAGTTATTAAGCTTGGGTATTAGGCTGCATGCCGGATAAGTGCTCATAACTTATGCGAATGGTAAATTAACTACCCATTTGCAGTTGATGAGTGGTTTTTATCATCCCCTCAATTGCTTCCGCAGTGCTTCCGCAAGTGATTTTTGAAATAAGGTAAAAACGACCAAACCTAGGGTAGGAATGGCGCACCCGAGACGATTACCGCATATCGCTTCGCGTATGCGTTGCCTTCGCTGACGCTTCGGCCCGAACCTTACGACGTTCTCATCCCTTACGTTCACCTTATAAAGAAAAAACCTAACGCTCAAGAGACGCTTCGCTTTTGCTCTTGACCGTTAGGTTTTTTCTTTAATTGGCGCACCCGAGAC
>CAZXMD010000060.1:6252-10222 GCA_964641635.1 uncultured Candidatus Finniella sp.
AGCCTCGCGGCGCTCATTTCGCATAAGTCATTGAAAAGAATGGCGCACCCGGGACGATTCGAACGTCCGACCTTTGCCTTCGGAGGGCAACGCTCTATCCAGCTGAGCTACGGGTGCGGTGTGGTTGCTGATTGGACATCTTGCAACTTGACTCTTGTTTATATACTGTAATTTTAGGGCGTTGCCAAAGCATTATTTTTTTAAAGAGGCACACCCTACGGAATACCGTCATTTGCGAACCCCCTTGTGGGGTGAAGCAATCCAGGGGCAAAGACAGAGATTTCATCTCTGGATTGCTTCCTCGCTGACGCTCCTCGCAATGACACGGGAAGAAATATTTTTGTCTTCAAGTCGTCAGGTATGCTGATGCACTTTCGAGAGGACAACAATAGGAGTAAATTGAAAAAATGCCAGAGTCAGCTTCATTGAATCAGGTCCATGATGTTTGGCGGGTAGAATCCTCCGTGGTGGGTTGTGACGGCGCGGGCGTCGACGGGGAGGGGGGTCACCCTCTGGTTTACTTGACTATGGGTGAGGGGGGACATATAACCTGTCCTTACTGTAGCCGGAAATTTGTTTTGGTTGAGCGCTCCTGACGGAGCCACAGACTCGAAAAGGATACGGTTTGCTGAATTTTTTAAGAACAATCGGGCGTGTTTTTATCGCCTTTCTGATGAACGCCGGGCGTCTTGGCGTTTTCTTCGCGACGAGCGTGAGCCATATCTTCCGTCCACCGTTTTATTGGCGCCAACTGATGCATCAGTTCCTTCACATCGGCTATTTCTCTCTTCCCGTTGTGGGCTTGACGGCGATTTTCACAGGAATGGTCCTGGCACTGCAAAGCCACACAAGCTTTGCGCGCTTTAATGCGGAAGGCGCGGTGGCCACGGTTGTTGTCTTGTCTATGACCCGGGAGTTGGGGCCTGTTCTGGCCGGATTAATGGTAGCGGGCCGTATTGGCGCAGCCATGGCGGCGGAAATTGGCACCATGCGGGTGACGGAGCAGATTGATGCTCTTACTACCTTGTCAACCAACCCCTTTAAGTATCTGGTGGTTCCGCGCTTGGTTGCGGGCGTGATTATGCTACCGCTTTTGGTTCTCATTGCCGATATCATCGGTGTTTTTGGGGGATATTTGGTGAGTATTTATAAGCTTGGGTTTAATCCAGCGAATTACCTCAACCAAACCTCCAAATACTTGGAGTCTGAGGATGTGACGTCGGGGCTCATCAAGGCGGCTGCGTTTGGGTTGATCATCTCCCTCATGGGCTGTTACCATGGTTATCAGTCGGGGCGGGGAGCAGCCGGCGTTGGCCGGGCAACGACTAATGCGGTTGTGTCAGCCTCAATTTTGATCTTGTTTATGAATTATGCTTTAACTTCCATCTTATTTTCGAAATAAATCATGAAATCATCTTTTAAAATTCGCGTGCGCGGCCTTAAAAAATCCTTTGGTAGTAAGGTTGTTCTCGACGGGATCGACCTCGACTTACATGCGGGGGAGTCTTTCGTGGTGATCGGGGGCTCCGGTACAGGAAAATCCGTTTTGATTAAGTGCATCTTGGGCCTCATTCAACCAGATGCGGGGAGCATTAAAATCGATGGGCAGGAGATTGTTGGCCTTTCGTATTCTGCCCAGCAAAAAGCCCTTGATAAATTTGGGATGCTGTTCCAGGGCGGGGCTTTGTTTGACAGCATGACTGTTTGGGAAAATGTGGCCTTTGCCCTGACCCATGGACATGGGATGGCACCTCAGGAAGCGAAAGAAATAGCCTTAGACAAGCTTCAGGCTGTTGACCTGGACGAATCCTCTGCCTTTATTTACCCTGCAGAGTTATCGGGTGGGATGCAAAAGCGCGTCGCTCTGGCGCGGGCCATTGCCGCCAACCCGGAAGTGATTTTCTTTGATGAACCAACCACCGGTCTTGACCCGATCGTGAGCGGCACGATCAATCAGCTGATCATTGATAGCGTCCGCCGTATTGGTGCAAGCGCGCTGACCATTACTCATGATATGGCGAGTTTACGCAAGATTGCGGATCGAGTGGGGCTGCTGTGCCAAGGGAAGCTTATTTGGACCGGAACAGTTAAAGAAATGGATAAAACGGACAATCCGTATGTTGTCCAATTCATCAATGGCCTTCCAAACGGACCTTTTACGACGGTGTAGGCCGTCTTTCCTAGTGATTCAAAAACCGTTCTGCTTCGATGGCAGCCATACAACCTTGTCCGGCGGCGGTTACTGCCTGGCGGAAGACTTTCTCTTGGACATCTCCTGCTACAAATACACCGGGTATGTCTGTTGCCGTGCTGTTGGGCTTTGCAAGTAGATATCCCTCGCTGTCTGTTTTCAGTTGCTCCTTGAAAACCTCGCTCATGGGCGTGTGGCCAATGGCAATGAACAACCCATCCACGGGTATTTCGGATAGAGCGTCTGTTTTTGTGTCCCGTAAGCGCAAACCCGTCACGGACAAGGGGGATTCTGCGCCCAGAACCTCATCAACAGTGGCATTCCAGATCACCGAAACCTTCGGATTTTTAAAAAGACGGTCTTGGGCAATTTTTTCAGCCCTTAAACTGTCGCGGCGATGGATCAAGGTGACGTGTTTCGCAAAGTTGGTTAAAAAGATGGCTTCTTCAACGGCTGTGTTGCCGCCACCCACAATGGCCACGTTTTTGTCACGAAAGAAAAACCCATCACAGGTGGCGCAAGCGGAAACCCCAAAGCCGCGGTATTTTTCCTCTGATGGAATGCCGAGCCACTTGGCCTGGGCGCCTGTTGCAATGATCACTGTTTCGGCGAGATAAAGCACGCCATCGTCGCTCCAGCAGCGAAAAGGGCGGGCGCTAAAGTCGACTTTCGTGATCATATCGTTCACCATTTCTGTTCCCACATGTTCGGCTTGGGCGCGCATTTGGTCCATAAGCCAGGGGCCCTGGATGGTTTCAGCAAATCCGGGGTAATTTTCAACGTCGGTGGTGATCATCAATTGCCCCCCCGGTTGAATGCCTAAGGCTTGAACAGGCTTCAGGTTGGCGCGCGCTGCATAAATGGCGGCCGTATAGCCTGCCGGGCCAGCGCCAATGATCAAACATTTTGTCTCCTTTATGGGGGATGGCTTCTGGGGGGCCTGTGTCGTGCTCATTTTTTCATTCCTTATTTACTCATGAATATCTTCTATATCTCCTCCACAATCCCTCACCTCAATTTATTTTTCAACCATGAAAGCGAAAAGAAGTAGAATTAAGATGCAAAACCTGTTAGTAAATTAAAAATGGCGCCGGCTTAGCTCAGCTGGTAGAGCAACTGATTTGTAATCAGTAGGTCGCGGGTTCGACTCCTGCAGCCGGCACCACAGAAACCGCGGGTTTCGCGGGATCGTACGATGATCAAAATTCTTTCGGGTATACCCTGGGTATACTTTCGAAGAGAGCAAAATAATTACCCCCCGCTCAAGCAAACAGCTATCCTCTTCAATCAAACGACCACACGAACCCCTTCTTTCCTCACTTTACAGAACATGGGCATTTATTATGGCAAGGAAGACTCAAGCTGAGTTTCTTGCCGTAGATTTTTTTCTCCTTCATACCTCCATGCGACAGCGCGACAATGCGACAAGGTCAAAAAAGTGACTTGTAAGGGGCGGAAAGCTTATCTATTGTAATTTGGAAAGTGTCGCTTTGGCTTTTGCGACACCTTTGCGACGCTTTGAGGGAGGGGTGAGATTGGTGAACCTATGGGAGAAGTACCAAGAGTTTCCACCTGACTTTTTAAGCCGATATCGTGATTTTGTTCTTTATGATGTATTCCATCACATCAAAGCCATCCTGCTTTACCCTTTGAACTGTGGTTGCGCCAAGGATTGCGCGTGCGAAGCGACAAGGGCAAAGGTCGTTTTGTCGTTAAACGTGGATCTTTATAACCAGGCTCGAGCCAGACAAGAAAATCCTGATCGGCTCCATGCGATGA
>CAZXMD010000061.1:0-10077 GCA_964641635.1 uncultured Candidatus Finniella sp.
ATGCCGATACTCAGAACGAAATCATCGACTTTATGGATGACCTTGAGAAAGACTTTCGCAAAATCTTATGGCGCGAGCAAAAGGCCAATCCGGCTTTTCGGGACTACCTAAAATCAATGGCCTGTTTATAATTTTTGAGTATAGAGCGCCCAATCACAGGAGTCGCTAACTAAGCTGGATCATGGGACTTTTGAGTTTTAAGGAAGTAACCCTGTTGATCCAGCCTCATGCTTTTGAATTATGAAAAATCTAATAATCGAGATTTTCCTTGAATTCTGAATAAAAAAAACCTAAGTAATACTTAAAGAAACCAATTGAGAGCAAAGAGCACAAACTGTGGCATTACTTCCCGTTTTAATAGCGCCAGACCCACGCTTGAAAATTAAGGCAAAACCTGTAGAGACTGTTGACGACGCCGTCCGTTCCCTTATGAGCGATATGCTGGAAACAATGTATGCCAATGATGGTATGGGCCTTGCCGCTACGCAAGTTGGCATAGATAAGCGCGTCATTGTTATAGACCTCAATGCAGGAGAGGAGGGAGCACCGCCACTCGTCATGAAGTTGGCCAATCCGGAAGTTTTATGGGCCTCAAAAGAAACGCTCGTTGAATTTGAATCCTGCATATCCGTGCCTGATCAGCATGGCGCTGTTGAGCGTCCGGCCAAAGTTAAAGTCCGCTACTTGGACGAAAACAATACCCCAAAAGAATTTGAGGCAGATGGATTGCTTGCGATATGTATCCAACACGAAATTGATCACCTGGATGGCATTCTTTACATTGATCATCTCTCCCGCTTAAAGCGGGAAATCATTTTGCGAAAATTGCTTAAAGCGCGTAAACTGCGGATATGACCACTGATCCTTTACGCATCATCTTTATGGGGACGCCTGTATTTTCCGTTCCCACACTCCAGGCTTTGTTGAGCAGCCGTCACCATGTTGTGGCCGTCTATTCACAACCCCCTCGCCCCAGTGGTCGAGGGCATCAAGTTCAACGGAGTGCCGTACATAACCTTGCAGCCTCGGCAGGCATTCCCATTTTTACGCCTACCACCTTAAAAAGTAAGGAAGAACAAGCCCTATTTGCTTCACATAAAGCAGATATTGCTATTGTGATTGCGTATGGTCTGATTTTACCAAAAGCCATTTTAGAGATACCCCGGATGGGATGTTTAAATGTACACGCTTCTCTCTTGCCCCGGTGGCGGGGTGCTGCACCGATTCAAAGAGCAATAGAAGCGGGCGATCAGGAGACGGGGATTACCATTATGAAAATGGATGAAGGCCTAGATACGGGGCCAATGCTTCTCAAGAAGAGCCTTCCCATTACGCCCGAGACAACAGCAGCAAGTCTGCATGACGCCCTTTCTGAAATGGGAGCCCCCCTCCTTCTTGAAGCTCTGGAAGCTTATATTCCAGGAGCTCTCCATCCCATACCTCAGCCAACACAAGGAATAACATACGCTGCAAAACTGACACGCGAGGAAGCGCAAATTAACTGGCATGACCCCGCAGATGTTTGGGTGCGGAAAATTCAGGCGCTGACCCCTTGGCCTGGTGTTTGGTTTGACCATGAAGGGACGCGGATTAAGGTTTTAGCAGCAGAAGCCATTCCTAATGTTAAGGAGATTCCAGGAACGGTCTTGGATAGCCAGTTAACCATTTCTTGCGGCGAAGGCGCGTTGCGTATCCAGACTCTTCAGCGTCCTGGTGGGGGCGCTTTAGATGCAGCCAGTTTCTTGCGCGGATATTCCCTGCCTATAGGAACAGTTTTATCATGCCCCGCTATAAGCTAACAATTGAATATGAAGGGAACCGCTTCAGTGGTTGGCAACGGCAACTGAAGCAGTCTTCCGTACAAAGCACCATTGAGCAAGGCGTCAAAACAATATTTAAAAAAGAGGTATTGGTTGAAGGAGCTGGGCGTACGGATGCAGGAGTTCACGCTTTAGGTCAAGTGGCACACCTGGATTTGCCACACGAAATTCCTGCGTATCGTCTTTGTGATGGTTTAAACTCTTATTTGCGGGATCGGGGTGTCGCCATATTGAGCGCTGAAATTGTTCCCGATACATTTCATGCGCGCTTTTCAGCCGTAGGCCGCGTTTATGAATATCACATCCTTAACCGACGGGCGCCTTTGGTGTTAAAAGCTAATCATGCCTGGCATGTCATAGTGCCTTTAGATGTTTTGAAAATGCAAACTGCAGCCACTCACCTTTTGGGACACCATGACTTCACTAGTTTTCGGGCAACGCTGTGCCAGGCGCCGTCTCCTATCAAAACCCTCGATGCCTTCGAGATTAATCACACAGCAACACCAGAGGGTGACTATATTACGGCCCATATTGCCTCCCGTTCTTTTTTGCATAATCAGGTGCGTATTATGATGGGCACCCTCAAACTGGTTGGAGAAGGGCGCTTAAACCCTGAAGATATTCCCTCAATCCTGGAGGCGTGTGATCGTCGTGTCAGTGGCCCCACAGCTCCCCCGCAAGGTTTATATTTGAAGAGCATCGCTTATTAAAAAAGCAATAAATGTCTTTTACGTTGTTTATGCGTTAAAATTGTGGTATATAAATAGATTAAGGTCTTAATTAATAGAGTTCGTTATTATACTTGAAAGAGTGTGGTAACAAAAAAGATTTTCAATGACTTACGTTGTTACTGAAGCCTGCGTTAGATGTAAATATATGGATTGTGTTGAAGTTTGCCCCGTTGATTGTTTTTACGAGGGTGAAAACATGTTGGTGATCAATCCGGAAGAGTGCATTGATTGCGGCGTGTGTGAACCAGAGTGCCCTGCGGAGGCTATTATTCCAGATACCGCGCAAGGGTCTGAAAAATGGGTGGAAATAAATCGCCAATATGCTGGCGAGTGGCCCAACATTGCCCGCAAAGGCGTTACACCTGAAGACGCTGACCAATGGCTGACTGTTCAGAACAAATTTCAAGAACACTTTAGTAAGAAACCGGGGGAAAACAAAACATAGCCCCTTGTTAAAGTATGTACGGGTACTTACGTACAGGGAAGGTCCCTAAACCTAATGACAAGAAAAGAGAGTTTGACAATGACGATTCCAAAGATGACAAAATTGTTTAATGAAGGTGATTATGTTGTGTATCCCGCCCATGGGGTTGGACGGATTGTTGGACACGAAACCCAGTCTATCGGCGACATGGAAGTTCAGCTTTTAGTTGTATCGTTTGAAAAAGACCGCATGATTTTGCGCCTTCCCCTATCAAAAGCCAAAAATGCCGGCCTTCGTCCGTTGAGTACTTCTGAAGATATGACGCAAGCCATGAAAATGCTAACTATCCGAACAAAGTCTCGCCGCACAATGTGGAGCCGCCGCGCCCAGGAATACGAAGCCAAGATTAATTCGGGCGACCCAAAATCGATTGCGGAAGTTATCCGTGATTTATATCGGGCTACCACACAATCAGATCAGTCTTATAGTGAACGGCAAATTTACCAAGCCGCTCTGGAGCGCTTTGTTCGCGAACTTGCTGCTGTTGAAAAAATTGACGAAACATCAGCGACAGAAAAGCTTGAAGAATTTCTAAAGGCAGCTTAAGACTTCTTTTGTGCTATACCAAGTTGCAATCATATTTTAATTTCCCCCCTCACCCGGTGCTTCGCGCCAGGTAAGGGGTCTGATCTCTAATTAGTATTAGTTTTCAGGTTTATATGCTGGATTCTTCCTCCATGTCTCCAAAGACGGTAGTTTTTCCAACTGGGCGGCGGTTAAACCATGTTTTCCAAGGTCACCTAAAATACTTTCTTTGAGGGTATCCATTTGCGTCTGAATAAATAGCGGGTTTTTGAACATAACCAGACTGGCGTTTTCTTTCTGCAAATCAGCGTTCAGTTGCGCGATGTCATCTGTTAATTTCTTCTTTTCCTTCCTGCTGATTTTTTTGTCAACAGATGCTTGCATCTTCTCTTTTATTTGATTTTTTATTTGAAAAACTTTCTCCTGGTTTTCTTTTTCCATTACCGGAGAACCTTGCAATCTATCCATGAGCTGCTGAAGGTTAATAATATTTTTAGCTGCATCCGGTATGTTTCCCTTACCAGCTTTCCGGAGCCTTACTTGTCTTGCATTGACATTATTCAAATTTAGCCCCCAAGGTTCTTTAGAATCTACGCATTCCACTAAGGTCGGTATTTTTGCATCCGTTGCTGCAGCAGGAGCCCGAGCAGCGGTAGGATCAGCATATATGTTTGTCAAAACTCCTTGAGCGATAAAGGATACCAAAGCAAAGCTTATAAAAAATTTCGGATTATTCATAACCATCTCCATTTATATTTTTTCAGAACCACTATGGATTATTATAAAAGGAAATGGTTAAAGCTTAATGAAAGAGCGTGTGAGGCACCCATTAAGCCCTTAAAACAACTTTGCCTGGCGGTCATCCGGAACCCTCTTCTTCCCTCGAACGAGAGGAGAAGAAGACTCTACGACAGGCACATTGCCATCTCCATAATGAAGGGTGAGGTGCACCCCTTTTTTGATTTGGGCTGCGCGGGTGATAAACACTCCGTCTTCTGTCGTCGTCCAACAGAACCCGCGATCAAGAATCCGCTGATAAGACGCATGATTTAAGCGGCTCGCCACCAACTCAAACTGCTGATGGGTGACCTCAAAATACCGTCGGGCGCTGTTGCGGAACTGTTGGCTTACGGTTGTAAGCAGGCGGTGCTCTAAATTTTCTAAATAACTGCGCACCAACGAGGGGAGGCGTTCCCCCCAATCATCCAGTCGCTGCATTTTATCTTCGATCAGGCGACTTAAATCCGGCAATCCCCGGGATGCCCCCATAAGGGTTGTTTTGCGCCGCTCAATTTCTTGAGAAATAACGGCCGTCAGACGTTGTTGACGGTCTTGCAAAAACTGCCATAAATCCATTAAAACCGGCACGGCCATTTCTGCCGCTGCCGTCGGCGTGGGCGCCCGACGATCTGAGGCATAATCAATAAGGGTCGTGTCCGTTTCGTGACCTACCGCAGAGATCAAAGGAATCCGGCTGTCTGCTGCAGCCCGCACAACGATTTCTTCATTAAAAGCCCAAAGGTCTTCTAGGCTTCCTCCCCCACGCGCGACAATAATCAAATCGGGTGGACTGGCCAGGTTATTCAACCCCTCAATGGCTGCTGCAATCTGTTGGGCCGCCCCCTGACCCTGAACCAGGACTGGCCACACCAGAACATGGCAGGGATAGCGGTCTTCCAACCGATGTAGAATATCCTGCAGGACGGCCCCCGTCGGCGACGTCACCACTCCAATTTTTTGAGGATAAGGTGGCAAGGGTTTCTTTCGCCCCACATCAAACAGGCCCTCAGCCGCAAGCCGCACCTTTCGCTCTTCCAGTAATTTTAGAAGCGCGCCCTGACCCGTTGGCTCAAATTCTTCCACCACCATTTGATATTTGGATCGGCCAGGATAGGTCGTCAAACGCCCTGTCGCGATAACCTCTAACCCTTCTTCCAGGGCAACAGAACTGCCTTTCAGGCTCCCCCGCCATGAAACGGCATCCATGACAGCATCCGCATCCTTCAAGGCAAAATACGTATGGCCGGATGTATGTCGTTTAAGCCCTGAAACTTCTCCCCGCACCCGAACACGGCCATAGGTTTTCTCAACCATCTGTTTTAGGTTTTGTGAGATTTCCGTGACGGAATAGACAGGAATCTCTTGTAATGAGGGCTCTAATACTGTCATGATATGACCTTAGTTAAAGACGTGACACTTGGATCTCTTTTTTGGTACGATGCAATCATATCATTAAGTAGACTCAACAAGGCATAAAAAATATTAAGACCATGACTTACGATCACATTTTCTCACAACACCTTCAGTCTCTCAAGGTCGAAGGGCGCTATAGGATATTTGCCGATCTTGAACGCCTCGTTGGTGAAGCGCCTTATGCCTTGTGGCATAGCCCTGAAGGCAAAAAGAAAGTTATCGTCTGGTGCAGTAATGATTACCTCGGAATGAGCCACCACCCAGAAGTCATTGAAGCTATGACAAAAGCAGTGGAACGCTATGGGGCTGGGTCCGGAGGCACCCGCAATATTTCAGGAACGGCGCACGGCCATGTTATTTTAGAAAAAGAGGTGGCGGACCTCCATGGGAAAGAAAAAGGGTTAATTTTTACCTCAGGCTATAACGCCAACGAGGCAACGATTTCTGCGCTCGCTCAAGCGCTTCCCAATTGTGTTGTGTTAAGTGACGAAAAGAACCACGCTTCCATTATTCAAGGCATCCGTTCCGGCAGATGTGAACGTCGTATATTTCGACATAACGATTTGGCTGATTTGCGCGAAAACCTGAAATCCCTTGATCCGGCGCGTCCTAAAATTATTGCTTTTATCTCCGTTTATTCCATGGATGGCGACATTGCCCCGATTGAAAAAATAATCGAGCTAGCCGAGGAATTTAACGCCATCACTTACCTAGACGAAGTTCACGCCGTTGGGCTTTATGGTCCTCAAGGGGCAGGCGTTGCCGCTCAATACGGCTTACAAAACCGCATTGATATCATTCAGGCAAATTTTGCAAAAGCTTATGGGGTTATTGGCGGTTATATTACAGGATCATCTCCTTTAGTTGATTATGTCCGCAGTGTTGCTTCCGGTTTCATTTTTACAACCTCCCTGCCGCCTGGTATTGCTGCAGCAGCCCAGAAATCCATTTCCATCTTGCGCCAGGATGATACAATACGTGACCAATTATGGTGCAACGTTGAGATGCTTAAAACATGTCTGGAAAAAAGCGCCATTCCTTTTCAGCGCGTCAGCAGCCATATTGTTCCCGTTGTTGTTGGAAATGCCCTTCACTGTCAAAATGTCAGTGATCTTTTGCGCCAGGAATACGGGATTTATGTACAGCCTATCAATTATCCCACCGTTCCCCGTGGAGAAGAGCGCTTTCGCTTGACGATTACGCCAAGCCATACTCCAGAAATGATCCATCATCTCGTAGAGGCGCTGGAAGACATATGGAGCCGCCTTGATCTTTGCCTTGCGGCTTAAATAGTTAATGCGTATATTAACAATTGTTTATCTTTTTGCGAGTTAACATTTATTAGGAGAACTCATCATGTTACATTTACGATTTAGAACCTGTTGTTATTATTGGAATTTGAATGAAAAAATGACTCAAGATTTAATTTTATTACGAAGAAGAAAGCGACGTTCACTATGCAAGGCCCTATAATCACCACAGCTCTTATCCTTATCCGTTCTATCAAAAAAAACATTTCCCTTGTTCTCCCCTTTCTGGCTTTTTCCTTATTCACGTGTCCTGTGAATGCCGATGAACCTCCATCCCCGTTACCGCTTGTGGCCATCTCCCAGATTGTCCAGCATGTGTCTTTAGATGAAGAGCGTGAAGGAATCATTGAGGCTCTTAAAGACGCCGGTTATATTGATGGCAGAACAGTTAAAATCATTTATGAAAATGCTCAAGGAAATATGTCAACGGCTAGTCTTATTGCAAGCAGTTTTGCCAGCCGAAAACCGGCGGTAGCTATTGCCATTTCAACACCTTCTGCTCAGACATTGCTGAAACCCTTGATGGACCAACAGGTTCCTCTTGTGTTTACAGCCGTAACAGACCCCTTGGAAGCAAAGCTGGTTACAAGTTTGGAGGCGCCGCGTCCTGAACCTGTCACAGGTGTCAGCGATGCACTGATGCCTGGCCCTCAGTTGGACTTGATTCAAAAGCTGATCCCTTCTGTGAAAAACATTGGGGTTGTCTACAATTCAGGAGAAACCAATTCCGTAAAAGCCGTTCAACAATTGAAAGCAGAAGCCGCGAACCGTGGATTAACTCTTGTATTGGCAATAGCCGACAAATCAAGTGACGTTATACCGGCAACCACAAAACTCATCGGCGATAAGGTAGACGCCATTTACATTCCTAATGATAATACGGCGGTCGCTGCGATGGAAAGTATCGTGACCTTAGGCAAGAAATATAAAATGCCTGTTTTTGCTGGGGACGCAGGCTCTGTAGAACGGGGCGCCCTTGCAGCTTACGCCTATGACCGCACGGCCTTAGGACGAAAAACAGGTGACCTTGCGGTTAAAATCTTGAAGGGTGAAAAAGCTGGCGATTTGACCGTAGAAACAGATCATCCCCTTGTGTTAATGGTCAACCTGAAATCTGCACAAGAGATGGGGGTCGCCATTCCAGATGAGATAAAGAGTGAAGCAAAAAACATAGGAGACCGAACATGAGCGCCCCTTTAAACTGGATACAATTTATTGGGGCCGTTGAGCTGGGATTGATCTACAGCCTGGTGGTCATCGGAGTGTATTTATCCTTCCGAACCCTCCAGTTCCCCGACCTAACGGTAGATGGAAGCTTTCCCTTAGGAGCAGCCGTTGCTGCAACCTTGATTACGGCCGGAGTGAACCCCTATACAGCAACCCTAGCAGCCACTTTGGCCGGCGCATCTGCCGGCATTGTAACTGCCTGGCTTGCAACGCATCTGCGCATGTTGAATTTGCTGGCCGGCATTTTGACGATGACGGCTTTATATTCTGTGAACTTGCGGATTATGGGACGGCCCAATATTGCTTTGCTCGGTGAAAAAACCATTTTTAGCGGTTCTTTGGGACAACTGCCAACCTATGTGTCTTTGGGCATGATTACAATCGCGGTTGCCTGTGGCATCTATTGGTTCTTGAGTACACGCCTCGGTATGGCTGTACGCGCCACCGGAAGCAACGCGAAAATGGGACGCGCCCAAGGAATAAACGACCGGGGGATGATTACAACAGGTTTAAGCACAGCCAATGCATTAGTAGCGTTGGGCGGCGCTCTCTATGCGCAAGTCCACGGTTTTGCGGATGTCACGATGGGCCTTGGGACAATCATCACAGGCTTGGCGGCTGTGATTATGGGGGAAGCTCTTTTTTCCACCCGAACGGTCTTTCATGCCATCATTGCTTGCATGCTGGGAGGAATCCTTTATTTCTTAATCCGGGCCATGGCATTAAATGTCGAAGGGTTTCAGGCATCTGACTTGAATTTGGTAACAGCCATATTGGTTGCAACGGCGATGCTTCTCCCAAACTTAAAGAGCAAAGTTCGTAAAGGAAGAAAATCATGATTACGCTTTCCCACTTAAAAGTAACCTTTGCACCGGGAACGGTGATGGAGAAGAAGGCCTTGCGAAATATCAATTTGAAGATTGCCGAAGGCGAATTCATCACCGTGATTGGAAGTAATGGCGCCGGAAAATCTACGCTTTTGAACGCCATCGCCGGAGAGGTCATGTCCACGCAAGGCGCCATTCATATTGACGACAAAGATGTGACGCGCTTGCCAGCCCATGCGCGGGCAGGCCTGGTGGCCCGGGTTTTCCAAGACCCCTTAGCTGGAACGTGTGGCGACTTAACCATTGCGGAAAATATGGCTTTGGCGCACCGTCGTGGCATGAGCCGCGGCCTCTCAAGGGGCTTATCGCGATCCGATCGGGAATTTTATGCAGAAACACTAAAGACATTGAAACTAGGTTTGGAAAACCGTCTAGACACCTCCATGTCTTTGCTTTCAGGCGGTCAACGTCAAGCGGTCAGTTTATTGATGGCAACGTTAAGTCCTTTAAAGATACTCCTTTTGGACGAGCATAGCTCCGCTCTTGACCCAAAAACAGCCGCTTTTGTGATGAAGCTTACGGAAGAAATCGTAACGCAAAAAAGTCTCACGGCTCTCATGGTAACCCACAGTTTGCAACAGGCGCTTCACAGCGGCACACGAACCGTAATGCTTCATGAAGGAAAAGTCATTTATGACGTTTCAGGCAAAGAACGCAGTAAGTTGACGGTTCCCGATTTGCTCAAGCAATTCGGCAGCGCCATGGATGATGATCGATTGTTATTGGAGCAGTAGGGAAGCTATAAGAATCTGTCTTAATGAATTACGCTACGAATCAAAAAAGTTTAAAAACAGCAAAATACAGTCATTGCGAGCACCCCAGACGGCCCTTTAGGGGCGGGGGTGCGTGGCAATTGTAAGTCTCCAATATGGTATAAGAGTGTTTAAGAGAGAAAGCTAC
>CAZXMD010000062.1:0-9953 GCA_964641635.1 uncultured Candidatus Finniella sp.
GCACCGACAAGTTAGTTATGTTAATTGCCCCCCGGTTTTTGATTGAAGAGAAAATAGGGTCATCCGCAAAACCATTTAAACCGATTATGGATAATTGGAAAGAAGACCAAGCCCCTATCGGTTTTTTTTGGAGAGAATATTGGAATAATTTACGTGACTACGATTATCTAACATCTAAAAATGTCACAGAAATATCTAAAAATAGCTTGTACGAATCGTGGCGTGGGCGGTCGATTGTGCGGCGTGGGCGAGACACCGGCTCCCTACCGGTTAATTGGCTGACATGCGCCGGTGACCGGATGATGTCAGTGCGCATGTTATCAACGTTATCACCGATTTCATGTTCATTTTGTGAACTAAAATAAGGGCTATCGACAATCACCCAAGGTAAGAACCTTAGGCGCTGGTGTCCAACATGAAAAGACACTTGGCAGAAGAGCTTGAACGTAATGTTCAAACTCTTCGATTGATGATAGTCCCAATTTGAGCCAGCACGCCCATTTACCGACGTATCGCCGCGTTGTCGCTAGAGCATTGGGTATTCGGGCAGCAAGGGACAACAGATGCGCAATGATGCTTTTAAAATAGTCATCTGTTGGGGCTGCTTCATTCACCTGATACTCGGATATATCCCGATATGCGACCGTTTTATGATGGCGGCAGGATATATTTTGGCTTGTGTGCGACGGCTCATAAAGCGCGGCAGCACGCATCTGAAAACGCCTGATTGTTTCTTTAGAAGGCAAGATTTTTTGATTGTCCATGTAATACGCTAAAAAGTTAAAGCCATGGCTGATCTTACCGATATATGTTTTAGACGGGTGCAATTGAAGTTTAAGGTCATTCAATATCTCATGGGTTTTCTTGACGACTTTGCGTAAAGCCGTTTTGCTCTTTGTTAGCACAACCCAATCATCCATGTAGCGTGCATAAAAAACGCCACTGATCTGACCCATCGCCTTATCTAAAGGAATCAAGGCGATTGCACCCAAAAGTGGGGAAAGGGGTGAGCCCATAGGCAGACCTTTTTTGTCATACTCATAAAAATTTCCTCCTCGTGTTTCTGTCCGTCGACAGGCTTTGTTGATGAGCCGTAAGAGAACAGGATGCTTGACGTATGTTTCGATAATCTCCATGAGCACGTCAAACCGTACAGAGTCGTAGTATCCTTTAATATCACTGCGCATGACATATTGGTGCTGCGGCACAGCCTCATAGGTATGGGATACGGCTTTTTTCAAGCCCCCATGACCTTTGATGTGGTAACAGGATTTTGGAATATGATTGCCCATGCGTTGTTGCAAGGCTTGGGCGATCAGTTTGAGCACAATCATGTCTTGAGAACACCAAAGAGAGATAATCGCGTCATCAAAAACATACCGATCCAAAAGACCGAATCGGTACGATCCCTTATTCAGCTGATCAAGCAGCTCATTTTTGTTGAATTCCCAGTCACGGCGCAAACACCAAATATCAGAATTGGGGGAATAATCTTTGCGTAATTTCGAGATCCAATGAAAGCCATCTTCAAGATCTTCCAGGGTAAAGAGGGGCAGTAATAATGATGGTGTTAGCTGAAATCGATCGATCATATTATGATCTCCCGTTCCTTTCCTCGCCAATCAGGGCACGTAAAATTCACCTTACTCACATAATCTCACATAGCAACAATGTGAGGTTGGAAAATAATCTGGCAAGATTTGCGCCGTCACAAGAGAGTGCGTTTGGAATTTTGCTCTCAAAGCCCCAATTACTTTAATTTCTTTAAGGACTCGTGATACAAAGCAAGTTTTTCACCCACAGCTTTAAAGATGGTTTTGGGAGACATACCCGTCAGGATGGTTAAGGCTTCTTCAATGCGCGTAACGGGCCAGATCGAAAAATCGCCTCTTTCGATAGCTTCGACAATATCGTCCCTCAGGATGACATTTTTAATGTTGGTGTCTGGAATGATGACCCCTTGCGTCCCCGTTAACCCTCTATGGTTGCAGGTGCGGTAAAACCCTTCAATTTTATGAATGATCCCCCCAACGGGCTGCACTTCGCCAAATTGGTTAATGGAGCCTGTGAGTGCAATGTCTTGGCGTATAGGGGCCTCGGCAAGGGAAGAAAGAATGGCGACGAGCTCCGCAAGGGAGGCGCTATCTCCCTCAACGCCACCATAATTCTGTTCAAAGGTAAGGGAGCATCCGCAAGAAAGAGGATAATTTTGCGCAAACATACCATTGAGATAGCCATCCAAGATTAAAACGCCTTTTTGTTGAATGGGGCCGCTCATCTCCGTAAGCCGCTCAATGTTAATAACCCCTAATTCACCTGCATAGGTACGGGCGCTGATACGGTTTGGCAACCCATATTGATGGTCACCTGTTGAGAGGACCGATAAACCGTTGACCTGCCCGATAACCTTACCGGCTGTATCTATTAAAATTTGACCGGACTCAATGTCTTCATGAGACCTGTCTTCCAAACGAGACGTCCGCTTGTACCGTTCCTGAATGACTGTTTTAATATCGTCTTGTGTAATTATGGGGGAAGAGCGCTCAGGTGCTATGGTTGCAAGGGTTCCTGCTTCACTCAACACGTCTGCTATGAGCTCAAATTTTGAGTTTAATTTTTCGCGTTGCCCAACCCAACGAGCACTATAACCCATAAGGTACTGGATTGCTTCCAGATCAATTTCTAGCCCTGTATGTAGGATGGAAGATTGCTTAATAAGTTTGGAATAGATAGCTAAATTTTGAGAAGTTGCCGGCAAATCAGGATCAATTTCAGCTTTAATTTTAAAATAAGTTTTAAAATCTGGATCATGAAAAAAAACATTATAGTACCACATCGGCGCCCCGATAAGGAATACCTGAACATCCAAGGGAATGGATATAGGTTCTGGTGCATCCAAAAGGGGGAGGGAAGATTCCCTGTGATGCTCTTCAACACGGATGCGTTGATCGCGCAATGCAGCCTTTAAAGATTCCCAAACTTCAGGCGCCTGAGCCAACGCTTCTACACGCAATACCAAGATTCCCCCATTGGCGCGGTGAAGGGCGCCAGGACGGATCATCGTAAAATTGGTTTCCATCCCTCCGCCCGCCATGGCGCGATATTTAATGGAGCCAAACAAGCTTTCATGAGTTGGCGATGGTTCAAGGACAACCTCTGGAAAACTAAAGCCTTTATTATTAATCAACAAATTAACGGCATATCGCTCCTCGACTGAAAGAGGAAGTTTCGTAGCTGTTTCAGGATCTTCGCTTAAAAAATCATCCACATGATCCAGCACATCTTGCGTAAGCTCATCAATCCAGTCTCCGATATATTTATCATAGTCTTCCCGTAACCTTTGGATTAAAGGCTCTATGACTTGAACAGCAATGCTTTTCTTAGCTTCTTTAATTTGAACCGTAAGGTGGCGGCCGGCTAAATGAGCAGAAGTTGTAATTCTGTTTAAACGGTCCTTAATTTCCTGAACATCCTTCGTGGAGTAGGGTGATTGAAGAGATTTTCCTTCTTCAGGTTGTTCCGTTGCCTGGATGCTGAAACCCTCGTTCGTTTCCTCAATAACCAAGCCCTTGCTCCTTGCAAATTCTTGCACGGCTTGTAATTCTTCTTGGACTTGCGTTTCCAAAGTCGAGGTCATTTTATCAATCTGGCTAATATAATGAGGATGGGAAAATGTCTTTGAAAGAACAGAATGAAGACTGGCGATCAAGTCGAACATGGCCTGTTTAAGCTGGCATCCTTTTCCATTGGGAAGACGAAAAGGCTTGGGACGATGGGGGGATGAAAAATTATTAAGGTAAACCCAATCATAAGGAGAAGGAAGATTTTGAATATATTGTTTTAAATAGGCCATTGTGGCAGTCATTCGCCCGCTTCGGTCTTCACCGACCACAAAAACATGAAACCCCTTATCCCGCATTTTCAGGCCAAATTTCATAGCTTCATTGGCGCGCGCGTGAGACGACAGATCAAACAGAGTGACATGACGGTGCTTTCGACCCTTGGAATTGGCAACTCGAAGAGGAAACAAAGGAATGCCAACATTTTTGGCGTTTAAAGATTTTTTCTTCATACCTGTAGTGTACAAAGATAAGCCTTAAGGGGTCGTTAAGATGGCAACTATTTTTTTAATTGAGGAAGAAGCCGCCTAAGGCAACGGCAGGATATCCCCACATTTGGGTACATATCGGTGAGGCGCCTTGATAAAATTTAAGTTTTATTGTGTAATTGTTGACATGTTTGAGCATAAAAAGACCACGGCGAAAAGGACGACTCCACAAATGATCACAGACTCCCAAAAAAAACTAGCTTTTCCCCTCATATTTTGTTTTCTTTTCCTACTTTTTAATACCTTGGGAACTTACGGTACCGACGATTTAAAAGAGCATTCGCCTCTCCTGCATCCCGCTTTGTCCTCCTCCTCCGATGAGGCTATATTCTTTACCCGGATTCCACTAACTGATGAGGATGAAAGAAAGGGTACATCTTCTCGCCCCCTCCAGGCTCAGCTCCCAAATATGACTCGTTTGTATTTTGATCCCCCAAATGAGTTCGACATCTCTGCCCTTGTTATATACACACCCACACCTACTGCAGATCAAGGGACAAGGCTTTACTGGGATGATTCTTCCCAGTTCATGACAAACATGGATCAAGTTTTTTTTTGGTTTCCCACAAGCAGGAAAGTCTATATTGCGGGTATTGTAAGTGGCCTTATTGGCGCCGCATTTCCAGCAACACCCGCTACGGGAAGCATTATGTGGGGAATTGGGAATACGCTTAAAATACCTATTAGCGGAGCAGTATCTAATGCCATTGTGGCAGAAATCATGGTTACAAATACCATTGTTTATGCAAGGCAGTTTTATAACCGCGGGCAGGTTATGATGGCTACTATATGCCATGAAATGCCGTTTTCTGCCCGAACTGAGCAAGGAAGTAACAGCCCACATATCTATAACCATACCCTGCTCCATACAGCATTGAAAGTGGTTATTGGATGTGGCGCAATATTTGAAGGCGCATATTACTGGGGTATTGTCTATTTAGCTGAAGGGAAGGAATACCGCAGCATCTCACTTGGAATGGGTTGGGGGCTCGCAATGGCGTTTGCTGAGCGATATTATACTACCGGGCTGGGAGGACTCAATCGTCTTTTTTCTAGGTATGTGTATGACAGTGCGCTTATTCACCAACAACGGCAAGTCCTCATGTCACAAGCGGATAGAGCTCTCCTGGAAGTGGAAAGAAATGATAGCTTTGCACGGGAAATTTATCAGATCGTTCAACATGGCAAGCAAAATACATCCGACCAAGGGGAGGATGTGGAAAATTATGACCCTCAGCATTATTTTGCTCTCAGCGCCCTTCTCTTAAGGCATTTTACAGCTCAAGATAGCGACCATGGGAAGGTGCCTGCCGTTGCTTCCGACTTGGTAGATGACGTTGGCGTTCACAAGGACGCCAAAATAATAAGACGTTTGAAAAAACAGCTCAAGGAAGAAGCTGAAAAAATAAACGAACTGAAAACACAATTAAAACAAACAGAGGAACTTGTCGAGCAATTGCAAAATTTCAAAAAAGTGACAGATCGCCTAACTCCCTCAGCAAAAGAAGAATTTATGGAGTATCTAGCTGTATTGTTGACAGGCGCGAGTAAGTTTGGGCGACTTCTCGGCAGACAATATATTCTTGAACTTGTGTTGGAAAATCTTCTTGGGGTCGATCCTGGAACAGCCAGTACGACTGCTTGGTGTATGGCCGGTTTTGATATCGTTTTAAGAAATATTTTAGAGTATGATACACAGGGAAAATCTATGAAGAGCTGGCTTGATAGTTTTTCTTTAAAACATCTGATTGACTTTCAAATATTGAGAAAAGGAGCAGGATGGTTTTCCCTTCTCAATGGGGGCTGGGTTGCCCTTTCCAGCACGATTGCTTCAATAAAAAAATTCCAGGAAATGGCCGTGCCTTTACCCCTTCAAATTGCATGCGTTATTCCCGGTTTTATTTTAGATATGGGATATGTGGCTCATTATCATGAGGAGCATTTGAATGAGCTGATCACTGCCGCTTCAACGCTAGAATCACAATGTTGTGGCGCAGCAGGTGTTCGACAACAGCGTGCCTGGTGTCATTCCTGGATAAAAAAATTAAAGAAATTTTTAGAAGAGGCTGATATGGAAACAATTGCACTTTTGTTTAACAAAACGCAAAGGGCTGTTTAGTTGATCCTCCCGGTAGTTTACAAATGGCCGCCTTATGATATCAAGGGGCCCTACCCTATAATCCCCTCAAAAGATTCCGCTTTCAAGCTGGCTCCGCCTACAAGAACGCCATCAACATGAGGCAACGACAGGATGTCCTTTGCATTTTGATCGGTGACAGAGCCTCCATAGAGCAAGGGAAGCGGAGTGGAGGTCGCCTTATGGAGCGCTTGATGCATCTCCATAATCTGTTCCGGGGTCGGGATAACACCTGTCCCAATGGCCCAGATCGGTTCATAAGCAATCATCGTATTTTGAGGGCTTATCGAGCTGGGCAAGCTAGCGTGAAGTTGGCGCGTTACGGTATCAATGGCATGGCCTGATTCGCGTATGCCCATGCTTTCCCCAACACAAACAATGGCCGTCATACCCGCTGCATGAACAGCAGAAACTTTTGTATTCACAAGGGCGTCATCTTCTGCAAACTGAAGGCGTCGTTCGGAATGGCCGACAATGACTGTCTCGCAACCAACGTCTGCAAGCATAGAGGCGCTGACTTCCCCTGTGAAGGCCCCTTGGGGGGAGAAGTGGCAATTTTGGGCGCCTAAACGAACCGCCGTGCCTTTTAAACTAACACCGACAGACATTAAAAAAGGATAGGGCGGACAGATGATGATCTGGTTTGCTGTTGTGGCAAGGGAAGCTTGCACAGAAGGCAGGAATGTCTTAATAAACTCGAAAGATCCGTTCATTTTCCAGTTTGCAACAATGATTTTACCCATATATTTTCCCCTTATTGCTTAATTTATACCCATCGTACATGCCAAAAGCATTGCATTTGCCTATTGTATTTATTAGAGTATGGATAGTTTTTTAATCCGCCTCAAATCTATCTCGCAAGTTTATGCGACCGCGGGAAGAGTGGCAATAAAAAACCATTTTGAGTCGTTGCTTATTGAGTGAGTGTCAAGAATCCATGCTACAAAAATTACGTGAACAGTCCAATCGTTGGTATATTAAGGCTCTTTTTGTCCTTCTCGTTATTAGTTTCAGTATGTGGGGGGTCGGAGACATTGTCTTGAACTATGTCAATATGCGTCCCGTAGCAACCGTTGACGGACATAACATTACTCAGGAAGAATTTTCTCTGCGACTGCAGAATATGGTGGGAAGAGCTCAAGAAATTTCAAAGGGACAGCTTTCCTCTGAGCAGATTAGAGGCATGGGAATACCTCAAAAGATTCTAGACTCCCTGATTGACCAGTTTCTGATTATGACTGAGATCAATAAACGCAAGGTGGTTGTCACGGATGCTGTTGTACGCCGCCGCGTTCAAAGTATTCCTGCTTTTTTGAATGAGCAGGGAACTTTTGATAAACGGGCATTTGATTATTTATTGCACAACAACCGGATTACAGAGCCTCAATTTGTGGCAGACGTCCGGGCAGAGATGCAACAACACCAACTCTTTGGGGCCCTCTTTGCGAGCATGCACCTTCCAAAAACCTATGTCGACCTTTTATTTAAAGGATTCTTTGAGCAGCGTGTCTTTGCTGTCGTTACTATTCCTTTGAGCAAAATGGTCGTCAAAGACGCACCCAAACAGGCTGATTTGGAAAAACTCTATCAGGAGAATCAAGCAGAATTCACACGACCCGAAATGAGAAAAATCACTTTATTGGAAATTGATCCAAAACTTATGAAAGACCGTGTCACCATTTCTCTTGATAAGTTACAAGAAGAATATGAGCGCCGAAAAGCTGAATTTGAAATTGCTGAAAAGAGGGAAGTGAAGCAAATTAATTTGAAAGATGAAGAAGCAGCGAAAAAAGCCGTGGAGTCCTTGAAAAAAGGCCGTCCCGTACCTGCTGTCGCCCGAGATCAGAAAGGCGAATTTAAAGATCTAGGTTTGGTCACCAAGCAACAATTGCCGGATTTGGTGGCGGAACGGCTGTTTGAGGCCGAGCTTGGTCAAGTAACCGGACCTATCTCAACTCCGTTTGGTTGGCAGGTCTATGTCATATCAAAAATCGAACCCAGCTTTATCAAGTCTTTTGGGGAGATTCGCCCCCAGCTAGAGGCAGAGTTAAAGGTGCAAATTGCCAATGATCAAATCTATGAACTTAAGAACAAAATTGAGGATGCACTGGCAGGCGGGGCAACCGTAGCTGAAATAGCTAAAGAACATAACCTTAAAGTTCAATCTATTGAAAATATTTCTAAATCTGGTAAGGATGACGCCGATAAGTACGTATTGCCGGAATCCGGAAGGGCGGATATTTTGGATCATGCCTTTTCTTTGCCTGAGAATGCAGATAGTCCTGTGATCGATACAAAAGAGGGAGCATCTTATGTTGTCCATGTGGATGCCATCAAAGCAGCTCATGTACCCCCATTTGAGACGGTTAAAGACAAAGTTTCAAAAGCCTGGATGCAAGAAAGGCGTTTTAACCTGAGCGCTATTGTTGCTGAACAGCTTGTGAAAGATGCACGGTCAGTTTCAGATCTTTCTCGATTGGCTTTGGGCCGAAAATTATCGATTAAGATGCTGGATCCTCTCAGTCGCGTCGATGCTGAGAAGGATGAAAAAATTCACAAACAATTTTCACCGAAGTTGATTGCCCAGATGTTTGAATTAAAGCCTGGAAAAGCCGTGTATGGTTTAACGCCGGACCGTACAGCCGGAGGAGGAATTCAGATTGTTATGTTGCAAAAAGTACTTCCTTTTAATCAAAACGCGTTAAAGGACAAACGGGAACAAATTGAAAAGAAATTCTCTGATCTTGCATACCAGGATGCTGTAGCCCTTTATGTAAAAAGCTTGCGTGCTGTTGCTAAGATTTCGGTCAATCAAACGATCTATGATACGCTGGTAAACCGGGGGTAATATAAAGATATTGACCATTACAGGACGATTTTTTATAAAGGGTTTTTATGACGACGCCATTATCTTCTTGCACTCTCGATCAAGGAAAACCCCTTCCGGATTATTCTGTCGTTGATTTGTCAACAAACCGAAAACCTGCCGTGTTAACAACGCCAGCTCAAAGATTATCTTTTCCCTTAACGCCAGAAGACATTAGAGACGTCACGGTTCTAGAAGAAAAGTTTGATGGGGAGAGGAATTGTGCGGGCCTGGCGGCTCCTCAAATTGGTATTCCAAAACAGATTATTGTCTTTGCAGCCCCTGAGAATCCGGACTTGAAGAAATGGCGGTCTGATTTCACTCAATACATGGATAAAACAATATGGATCAACCCTTCCTATGAGGGGGTCGGGGACGGAAAAAAAGAGGATTATGAAGCTTGTTTCTCCGTTCTTGAAATGGCAGGTCCTGTAAAGCGCTATAATAAGGTTCGCTATAGCGCCTATACGATCACTGGAGACCTTGTTGAAGGTACGGCGGAAGGGTTCCTCGCCCGGGTTATTCAGCATGAGGTGGACCATGTAAATGGCAAGCTCTTTATTGATTATGTTCCGGAAGATCAACTCATGAAGATTGATGATTACCGGAAAAAAAGGGCCGAAGCCCTGGCAGCCGAGCAAGCGCCATAGCGCAGATCTTAAAAATAATGCTGCAGAACTCTATCTGAGTTCTACAGCATTTTTCGTTCTTAACCACCTTTAGAAGTCGCTTCGTGGGCTTTAAGGGCTTTGGCTATATCTTCTCTCTGAGTTTCCAGAATTGTTTTTCCGTGATCTAAAGCCGTTTTATTGCTTTCCAGATCAGCCATTGCTTTTTTTAAG
>CAZXMD010000063.1:0-9947 GCA_964641635.1 uncultured Candidatus Finniella sp.
ACTCTCTCAGACATACCGAAATTATGGACTCACTTAAATTCCGTCGGGTGGTAAGTAGCAAAGTCTAAATAAACTGGCTTTTTTCCGCAGAATCCCTTACATTTCTTTATGCGAACGGAATTCACGATAGCAAATGCACGATATGGTTAGTTTATGAACAGAAAAATGAATAGTCTGTCCCTCCATCGCCTAACGCCAATACTGCTGATGTTTGCCGTATTGGCTTTTGAGATGTCTACGGATATTTATCTTCCGAGCCTCCCTGAAATCGCACATTATTTTAATGTTCCGGATGCCGCCGCCCAAACAACGTTAAGCGGATATCTTCTAGGATTTGCCTTACTCGGACTTGTTGCGGGGCCCTTATCCGACAGCATTGGACGACGGCCCGTTATTTTGGGAAGTATGGCCGTTTTTGCAGCAGGGGGTATTGGCTGCTGGTTTGCTCCCACGATGACAAGCCTCATTATCGCCCGTTTTTTTCAAGGAATTGGAGCCGGGATGACCATGGTTGTCTCAACAGCTATTTTAAAAGATATTTATGATGAGAAAAATTTCTCCCGCATTTTATCAACCATGGGCATGGTCATTGCCCTATCTCCCATGATTGCCCCTATTATTGGAGGAAAAATTGCTGATGTTTGGGGGTGGAAAAGCTGCTTTTTTATTATTGCCCTTGTGGCCAGTCTGACATGGATCGCGATCGTCATTTGCTTAAGAGAAAGTTTGCGCCCTGAGCATAGGGCGATCCATAAGTCCCGTTTTTCAGTTCGGCTTCTTTTGGATACTTATGGCCAGCTTCTTCAGCGCCGGGAAATCCTTACTTTTGCCCTGATTTCTGCCTTTACCTATGGGGGGTTATGGGCCTGGATTATTGAAGCCCCCTTTTATATGATTAACGTGCTTGAAATCAAAAGCGTTGACTATGGATATTATGCAGCTGTGGGCCCAGGCGCCTATATTTTAGGAACAGCCCTTAATCGGCGGTGCGTTGCATTCTATGGAATCGAACGGATGCTGGCTTGTGGATTGTGGTTGATGATCATAGGCGCAGGCCTAACTCTGTTTGCAACGGTTTATTGGCCGCGTTCCCTGGTTGCCCTTTACATCCCGTTTTCCGTATATGCCATTGGACTGGCCCCCGTGTTTGCAAACGCCGTCACAAAAGCCGTATCTGTGATTCCCTCTCAGCGAGGTGGGGCATCCGCCTTATTAAATACACTTGAAATGGGCATTTCTGCCTTTTGTGCCTTGCTCGTGAGTTTCCTAAGCAATGGTACGCTTGTCCCTTGCGCTATTATGATGCTCTCCAGTGGTATTTTATGCGCTGTAATGTTTGCTTCAACTGACACCAGGGAAACCTCCGAATCTGAAATCCTCAGAACCCCCTCGGAAGGGTAGTGTCGATGGCTCAGCCCCCTCTCATTTCTTTACGGGACATTTCTGTATCATTCGGTGGAAAGCCTTTATTTGAAGGCTTATTCAACAATATTACCAAAGGTGATAAAACCTGTTTGGTTGGACGAAATGGATCCGGCAAATCTACCTTTTTAAAAATTGTGTGCGGTCAAATTGACTTTGACCAAGGAGAGCGCTTTGTTCAACCGGGAACCCGCATTTCCTACCTGCCGCAAGACGTTTGGCTTGAGCCCGATCAAACCCCCAAAGAGTTTGTCATGCAATCCGGTTGTGCAGCTTTTGAGGCTGACGAGATTCTTGACCTTTTAAAAATGGACAGAAACCGTCTGATGGATGGCTTTTCGGGAGGAGAACGTCGACGGGTTGCCTTGGCGCGCGCGCTTGTTGGAGACCCTGACGTCCTGCTATTGGATGAACCGACAAACCACCTGGACCTTCCAACCATCGAATGGCTCGAAGAATTTTTGAGGCAACATACCGGCGCCCTTTTGACCATCAGCCATGATCGGACTTTCCTGGAACGGGTCTCCGGTTCCTGCCTATGGTTAGACCGGGGCCTATTGCACCGTCACAACAAAGGTTTCCAAGACTTTGAAAATTGGTCAGAGCATTTGTTGGCCGAAGAAGAAAAACATATGAGCAAGATGAATACAAAGTTAAAGGAAGAACTCCATTGGCTTCATCGGGGGGTAACCGCCAGACGCAAACGCAACCAGGGACGCCTTCGGGAACTCAATAAATTGAGAGATCAAAAGCGCGCCATTTTATCAGGTCAGGTGGGCAAGTTGAAAATGAGCGGCGCCGACACTGAGGGCGGAAGTAAAATGGTGATCGAAGCGCAATCAATCTCCAAAACATTAGGCGACAAATCTCTCATTCAGAATTTTTCGACACGCATTTTGCGTGGCGACCGCATCGGTATTATCGGCCCCAATGGGACAGGTAAAACAACCCTCATCCGCATGCTTGCTGGTGTTCTACCACCGGATACGGGACTGGTTCGAATTGGGAAAACGATCGATCTCATTTATTTTGATCAGCTGCGCGACACGTTAAAGCCCAATGATACTCTTTGGCAAACTTTGTGTGAGACGGGCGGCGATCATGTTACCGTACAGGGCCAGCCTCGACATGTTATGGCGTATTTGAAAGACTTCTTGTTTGAGGAAAAACAAGTTCGTTCACCTATCTCTATTCTATCCGGAGGGGAAAAGAACCGCCTCGCCCTTGCCAAGGCTCTCACGAAACCCGGTAACCTGCTGATTCTGGATGAACCTACCAACGATCTCGATATGGACACGTTGGATTTGTTGATTGAGATGGTGAGCGACTTTACCGGAACGCTCCTTATTGTTAGCCATGACCGTGATTTTCTGGATAGGCTCACCACGTCTATTATTGCACTCGAAGGCGATGGCCTTATCCGTGAATGTGTGGGGGGTTATCAAGACTATATTCGCCAGTTTCCTCCACAAAAGGAAGGGGGGAAATCCTCAAAAACAACACCCAAAGAAAGTGTTGAACGGCCCAAATCCCCGCGCAAGGTGAGTTACAACGAAAAGCGCGAGTATGACCTCCTGCCCGCACGCATGGATGAATTGATGAAGGAGATTGCACAAAGTGAAGCGCGCCTGGAAGACCCTGCCTTCTATCAAAATCACCCTCAGGAATTTATGAAAGTGACAGAGATTTTGACTACTGCTAAAGAGGAACTCGCCCGCGCTGAAACCAGATGGTTAGAGCTGGATGAAGCAATAAGCGAGTGATCCTCGTTTTATTAGGCGCCTGTCTTCTTAAAAAGTGTTTTAATGATAATTAATGCTGAAAGGATTCTCAAATCAATTACCAAGTTGCCAATACTCTTGAAGTTGGCTCATAGAGGCATCCTCAATCTATATAAATAACTTTCTGCTTTTTTATAATATAAGATCTGCTTTTATTGCATATAATTTTTCATTATATTCCTGATGCGACATTTTGCTTTAATCAGCATATTGCAATATATTTAATATTATTATTCAATTGCTTAAACTTATTGTTGCGCTTAATCTGTGGACTTTCTCCAATTTCAGTACAATTAAATTAAAAGTTTCTATTGATATGCGGGGTTTTGATGGACTATGCCAAAAGCGTAGGTATTCGAATATTTAGTAGAATATAAAAATATCTGCCAGTAGCACTACTACCATATTTAAAAATTTTGGAGGTTAAAATGGAAAAAATTAATTATACAAAAAGCGTTAATCAATGTTTTGCTCCAATTATGAGAACGAAATAAATATTTTAATTTATATGAGCCTTGTTGCATAATCTAACTTTATTTCTACAAATCAATGATTTGATAAATATTAAGCTGAGTTCGAAGATAACATAACGCTATAAAAAACTTCGTGTTTTAACAAGATTTATACAGCAAGGCCATTTGTACGCTAAATTTTATTCTTTACTATAGCACATTTCTTATGTAATTATTTTGACGTATTGTTTTATATTACTAAAGGAATTCAAGTGAATTTTAATTTAGATCGGCTTAGGACTTTTATTGTTGTTGCTCGTACGGGAAATTTAAGTGCGGCTGCAAGAGAGCTTGATGCAACGCAACCAAACGTAGGTCGCCAAATGACCGCTTTGGAAAAGGAAGTTGGACTTACTCTTTTTGTACGTCATTCGAGGGGCATCGGCCTCACCAAACAAGGGGAGGAATTTCTTGCCTTATGCCACGACATTTTTGGTCGGCTCGTACAGGGAAGGGACATAATCCGAGAAAAAGACTCTAAACCACAAGGTATTTTAAGGGTTGTGACAGGAATAGGAACAACAGAGACTATTATAGAAAATATTCCCACATTCTTTAAAAAACATCCAGGTGTTCAATTTCATTTTTCTTCAATTACTGATGTTTTTCATTTTCATATTGGAGATGCAGACGTTGGTATTATACCTAGCTCTTTCTCTGATCCAGACCTGGTTCAGCATCATCTTTTTGATATGATATTAAGGATTTATGCATCTCCCACTTATTTTCATCTAGAATCAATGCCAAATTCTTTGGAAGACCTAAAAAATCATAGGTTAATCGCATACGTTGGAGAAAATGACAAACCAGACCCAGCCGTTAACATACACTTGTTAAATGATAATTCGAAAGAACATCTAGATAAAAATTTTGTTGAAGTAAACAACATAATAGCCATGAGAGCGGCTTTAATTGGTGGTTTAGGGATAGGACCGTATTTTTACAGTCGGGAAATTGAAAAAAACAATATGCTTATAGATGTCTTTAAAAACATCCCTGACCACAGAGTTCCCTATTATTATACCTATCACAAGCGTTTAGAAGGATCACCAAAAATTATGGCTTTTCATGAGTTTTTGAAAGAAGTTGTCAAAATTTGGCAACGTCCAGAACTCTAGAATTTCTTGCATACAATTTCCTATTTTTAGCTATCCTCTGTCTCGGCACAGTCAGTTAACCGGGGTTGGCAATATAATTGATACAACAAATTTGACTCGACGGTGCTCTCATAGGAAGCATCAACTTGACGGACTTTTTAACCCCCTCAAAAACCCGTAGGTAAGCCGACGCATCATTAAAAAATAGGCATTCTCATCGGCTTTTAGACCAACACCCAGGTAGTCGAGGGTTTGAATGCGTGTGTGTGTTTTCTCGATTAAATCATGAATTTTATCTGTGGGAAATTGCGGTTCTGTGAATACGCATTCAACCTTATGGGTACTGATGTAGTCACAAACTTCTAAAAAATGCTGTGCATTAATGCCGTAATGGCTATCCCCCACCAGGACACCGACTGCTTTGGTTTTGAAATGACGGTCAAAATATTGGGTGCCATCATGATAAACCACATACGGCTTGTCTCGCACAGGAATCAGAAGCGTTTCAATCTCCCGATCCAAATTTTCCAAACGGCTGATGACATTTTGAGAATTTACCAAATATCTTCCCGCGTGGTGTGGATCCAGAGCCATAAGTTCTTTGGTAATGGCAACGACAGCCGCTTTCGCATTATGCGGATCAAGCCATAAATGCCCATCCATTGAGTGACCGCCATGGTCATGGTTTTCACAAGTCTCCACAGATTCCAAATTCTCTTTTTCACTGGAATGATCATGACTTCCCCACAATCCCCCCTGCCGCATGGGGTAGAGTTTCATCCCCGGCTTATCCATCAATGTGACCACACGACCACGGCCCTTCATGGATTCTATACTGCGCCGTAAAGGAACTTCATAAGAGGGACCAACCCAAACAACAACATCAGCTGCCTGAATTTTCCTTAATTCTGACGGAGTAACAGGCTGTGTATGAGGAGAATTTTCCCCACTCATAAGTAAGGCAGGCTCCTTAATGCCGGCCATAATCCCAACAACGAGTGAATGGATCGGTTTAATTGTGACGACAACAACTGGTGCGGCAGCTCCCGAGCTCAAGGAGGCGCACAAAAACAACCCTAATAAAAAGAAAATACGGCACAACATAGTGTTAACCAGTAGGTGAATCAAGAGGATGTGTCAAGAAATTCCCCAAAAAGCTTTTGCAAATATTTTTAGTAAAAGTTTAATTAGCTAATTGACTCTGTGCTAAAAGTCGCCCAGGATTGTAGATGAAATCGAAATTTCTGTACCGGGAGGAACGTACGTAATGAATTATAAATTAAAAACAATACGGCTAAGCGCTGTTTTTATCGCCCTTTTGTCTGCCATACAACTAGCACAAGCGTCAGCGCACATGACGAAGTATCCGGGCCGTACTGAAGGTACCGCCTTTGGGTTTGGGTTTGGCGCTAAGCTTCTTAACCTGAAGAATATAACAACGAAGAATTCTGATGCCGCTAACGGAGGCATCCGGACTCATGATGCGATGGCCAACACATCCAGCCCGGTTATCAGTATTTTTGCCCGCAAATATATTCCAGACCTTCTCTGCCTTCCGATGTTTGGAGGGTTGGAATTCAACTACCTAACCAGCATGAAAAAGACAAGCATTTATGCCAACATTAACCCGGCAGTCCCCGGTTTGGACACGGGATATCGCTACGAGGAGCGGTGGGATGCCCGAGCCATGATCGGCGTTCAGGTATTGAGCTGTTCTCAACTTGATTTTTGGGCGCAAGCAGGCTTGCAGTTAACCTACTTTGATTATCAGGGCATTACAACAGATACAGTAGCAACCGGTACCCAACGGTTCAATATGGACAACAACTACGCCTTGTCCCCTGCAGGTGGGCTTGAAATGCGGTTTAGCCAACCCAACCTGACCTGGCTATTCAATGACGGCACCGTAGTCACAGACTTTATCCTGGGATGGACAGCCGGCTATCGAAATGCTTTCAAGGTCCTTGGGGTAGCTTCCCCTAACAGCAAATATGAAATGGCGATGAGCTCCAACTGGAGCCATACATTTGGACTGAAAGTCATGTTCCGGTTTTAATGAACTCTCTTCACACAAAAGAACCCTAAAAACTTAACTGTTTTTAGGGGTTTTTTTGTCCGGTCGAAGAGCTTTAGTGCGCTAGCTTTAGTCAAAGCGAATCACGTGGCATGCAGAAGGCCTTGCTCTTGGCTCCTGAGCTGCTTTTCTACCCTCTTCAGGGATTATTCAAAGTATAACGATTTATAGTAGGCAGCCCTGATGCCAGCCCCGCAAAAAACCTTGTGTATAAATATGTGGATAAGGCACCCTCAGCTTCCGTATGAAAAAAGGGGAGCTTTGTCATAAATGATTCTTTCTAAATTTCTGTGGATAAATAGGGACAACCCCCAGGAATACTCATTGAGTTATGGACGGGAAAGATATATTTTCCACATCCCTATAATTTCTTGGAAAACCCATACTTTTCCACAAAACAACCCACAGAAATTTAATGGTATTTTTATTTTATTTCAACAAGATAAACATGATTACCCCCAAATTTTCCAAGAAACTATTTCAAAAATGATATCTTGTGTATAACTTGTGATAAAAATTGTATCCCCATCATTCACAGGGTACCACTACCACCACAACCTCCTTTATTAATTAATACAATTATGATTATGTATGGTACATGAACCGAATTTTAAACGCCCTACACAAAAACCCTGACTCTAGCCCCCCTGTTTGGCTTATGCGCCAAGCTGGGCGATATTTGCCAGAGTACCAAGCCATACGCAAAAAAATCCCAACGTTTATGGAATTGTGTTTTCATGAGGGCTACGCAACGGAAATTACCCTTCAACCCCTTCGTCGCTTTGAATTAGATGCAGCCATTCTGTTCAGCGATATCTTAGTCATTCCTCACGTTTTGGGACAATCCGTTCATTTTATTGAAAAACAGGGTCCTGTTTTGGCCTCTCTGGATGATCCAAAGTTTTTCGATAAAGCCAAAAACATAAATCTAGAAGAATCTCTCGCCATCCCTTTAAGAATTCTTCGCAATGTTCGAAAATCGTTACCGTCAACAAAGGCTGTAATTGGCTTTGCAGGAAGCCCCTGGACCATCGCGACCTATATGCTAGAGCAAGGAAAATCAACGGATTTTAAAAAGATTAGCAATCTACTGGAAACTAAGGATCCTCTTTTTGTTCAAACAATGGCGTTGTTGGAAGAGTCCGTTGGAACGTTTCTCATAGCTCAAATAAAAGCAGGCGCTGATGTTGTTCAGATCTTTGATACTTGGGCAAAAGTTGTTGGAGAAGCTCACCGGGAGGATTGGATAATCGCCCCCGTCCGGCGCATTATCGCTCGCATACGGGGGAGTTATCCAGAGACACCGATCATTTACTATGGTAGAGGCGTTTGTGACCTGTATCCTCAAATCATGGGAGGATTTTCTCATATAGCCTTTGGCGTAGATGAAACTGTTCCTGTTTCCGTGATGAAAGACCAGCTCCAAAAGCTAGCCCCGATTCAGGGAAATTTAAGCCCGCAAGTTTTACTTGAGGGGGGAGAGAAAATGAAAACCGACATTAGCGATCTTCTTAACGCTTTCGAGGGAACTCCTTACGTGTTTAATCTTGGCCATGGCATTGTTCCCCAGACACCCGTTGATCACGTGGCGCAGTTGGTAGATTTCGTCAAGGGGGAGGGCTTTCGGAAATGACCCGGCGGCTTGCTGTTGTTTTAATGAATTTAGGGGGGCCGGATTCTCTTAAAGCTGTGCGACCATTTTTGAAAAATTTGTTTTCCGATCCGGCCATTATCAGTCTTCCCTGGCCCCTTAGGCCCCTGGTTGCAGAGATTATTTCAAGGACACGTGACCGAAGCGCTCAAAAAATATATCAAAAATTGGGGGGGAGCTCCCCTCTTCTTCAGAATACAAAGGCCCAACAAGCCCATCTTTCGCAATTGTTGCGAGATCAGTGTCCCGGACAAACCGTTGAGGTTTTTATTGCCATGCGCTACTGGAACCCCCTTACGCCACAGACAGTTACCCAAGTCAAAAAATTTCAACCGACGGAAGTTGTTTTGTTGCCTCTTTACCCTCAATTTTCAATAACAACAACAGGTTCCAGCTTTGCCGAATGGTATCATCAGGCAGATAAACAGGGACTAAAAGTTGAGACACGGGAAGTCCGAAGCTACCCCCAAGACAGCGCTTTCATCGAAGCTCACGTGGATTTGTTGTCGCCGTGGATTGAAAGGGCGGCAGCCTTCGGAAGCCCCCGTATTTTGTTTTCAGCCCACGGGTTGCCTCAAAAAGTGATTGATAAGGGGGACCCTTATGAAGTTCATGTTCACCAGACCGTTCAGGCGATTCTTAAAAAAATTCCCTCTTGCGTTGACAGTGTGGTGTGCTATCAAAGTAAGGTCGGGCCCCTCAAGTGGTTGGAACCTTCCATAGGCCAGGAACTGAAGCGGGCTGGGGAAGATCGTGTTCCGGTCATTGTGGTGCCAGTGGCTTTTGTGTCTGAACACTCCGAAACACTGGTTGAGTTGGATGAAGATTATCGAAGCCTCGCAGAGGAGCTTGGAGTCCCATTTTACGGCCGCGTTCCCACCTTGAGTGACCACCCGGCCTATATGAGGGCGTTAGCGGGGCTGGTGACAACAAAAGATGAAATAAAAAAATAAAGGTTACAAAAACCAATGTATGCTTGGATTTTAGAATCATACCTGTGGATTAAGGCCGTTCACATATTCGCCATTATCGCCTGGATGGCCGGATTGCTCTACTTACCACGACTCTTTGTCTACCATGTTGGTGTTGCCCCAACATCAGAAGCAGCCCGATTGTTTCAAGTCATGGAATATCGCCTGTCAAAAATCATTATGGTGCCCTCCATGCTTTTATCCTTGGCATCTGGTCTTTTTCTTGCTATGATCCAACAGGTCTGGTCGTCGGGGTGGTTTCACCTTAAGCTGACCTGCATCGTTGGTCTGTTGATTTTTCAACATTTATTGAGTTGTTGGCGAAAGCAATTAGCCTTAGGAACATGCAAGCGTAACGCTCCCTTTTTCCGAATTATTAATGAGGTGCCGTCACTTTTGTTGATTGTTATTGTCATCAGCGTTATTGTCAAACCGTTTT
>CAZXMD010000064.1:0-9787 GCA_964641635.1 uncultured Candidatus Finniella sp.
AGAGCCAGTGCACGATGCCTTCTCCAAAAGGGAAGGCTGAAAAAAGATTGGTGATCACCGTGGCGCCCCAAAAGCTCATTTGTCCCCAAGGTAGGACGTAACCCATAAAGGCTGTCGCCATCATGAGAAGAAGGATGATGACACCAAGTATCCACAGCAATTCGCGGGGTGATTTAAAAGACCCGTAGTAAAGCCCCCGGAATATATGGATGTAAACGACAATAAAGAACATGGTGGCACCGTTCATGTGGATGTAGCGAAGAAGCCACCCCCCATTCACGTCGCGCATAATATGCTCAACGCTATTAAAAGCATGATCCACATGAGGTACGTAGTGCATGGCGAGGAAAACACCTGATCCAATCATGATCATGAGAATAATGCCGGCAAGGGAGCCAAAGTTCCACATGTAGGAAAGGTTTTTGGGAGTCGGATAGTCCCGCAGCTCATGATTAATCAGGCTGATGAAGGGAAGGCGTCGGTCAATCCATTTTAAAACACTCATGGGTTTTTGCTCGATAGCTATTTAACCGATTCTAAGAACGGTATTGGGGTTGATAAATTCATAAACGGGAACTTCAAGGTTTCTGGGAGCAGGGCCGCTAATGATGCGACCAGAATAATCATATTTTGACCCATGGCAAGCGCACACCCAGCCGATTTCCTGATCCGCTGCGGAGGCTGTTTGCATCGCTTTTCGTTGTGTCGGGATGCACCCGAGGTGCGTACAAACGCCCACAACAACCAGCCAGTTGGGATCTTTCGTGCGCTGTTCGTCGGTTTCCGGATCGGGGAGTTGCTTCAAAGGGGTTTTTCGTATTTCTTTGATTTCTTCCTCCGTGCGGTGCCGTACAAAAACAGGGCGTCCTCGCCACATGACGGTGTGGGTTTGTCCTTTTGGAATGCTGGAGATGTCAATTTCAACGGAAGATAAGGCCATGACATCGGCCGAAGGGTTCATGCTATTGATAAAAGGCCAAGCGGCGGCACCAAGCCCCACAGCGCCCATGGCCCCTGCGGTTAAATGAATAAATTCGCGGCGGGTGGGTTGAGAGAGAGCGGTGGCAGCTGTCTTCTGATCCTTGGTGTCTGACATCAGGTACCTTCAAGACTGAACGTTTCTAGATTATTTATTATTAGATTAATGGGCGCGGATGATCAAGGGGATGGATTGAGGACGTATATCATCTGATCTGAATTCCCAGAGCGTCCTACCAATATTTTATGGTAAACCATAACGTTATGGTTTATGCTTCATTGTATGAGTTATAATAACTTGACTAAAAAGAAGAAGGTTCTCGATCAACATCGTCCCTTTCCAGAGGCGCTGGTGAGGAATCTTGATAATTGGTTTCGGATCGAGCTGACTTACACCAGCAATGCCCTTGAAGGGAACACACTCACTCGGCGTGAGACCGCTCTTGTGGTTGAAAAGGGGCTGACGGTGGGGGGTAAGTCTCTCATTGAACACCTGGAAGCGACACACCATGCTCAAGCACTCGATTGGGTAAAAGAACAGATTAAACGTAAATCTCATGAAATTACTGAAAAGGATATCCTTCAAATTCATGAGATTATCCTGAAAGGCATTGATGATACGATTGCAGGACACTATAGAAATGTGCCCGTTCGGATTTCCGGATCAACCGTTATTTTACCCAATCCTCTCAAAGTTCCTCAGCTGATGGAAGAATTTTGTGCATGGATGAAACAAAAAACAGGACAGAACTCTCCTGAATTGGCGGCAGAGGCTCATTATCGCCTTGTAACAATCCATCCGTTTGTCGATGGCAATGGGCGAACGGCGCGCCTTTTGATGAATATGATTCTGATGAGGGGAGGGTATCCTCCAGCCATCATTCGCAAACAAGATCGACTGGCCTATATTTCTTCTCTTGAAACAGCCCAGTTAGGGGGGACAAAGGACGCCTATTTCAAGCTGATCAATAAAGCGATTGATCGCTCTTTGGACATCTACCTGAAAGCCATTCTTGGAGAGGGCGAGACTCAAAATGAGGTTCAAAAAAGTCTCAAAATCGGTGAATTGGCGAGAATGACCGGGGAATCAAACTCTACAATTCGTCATTGGACAAAAGAAGGCCTGTTGGATGTTTCGGAAATTACCGCCTCCGGTTATCATCTCTATTCTTCTGAAGCGGTTGAGAGAATTAAGAAAATCCATGAACTCAAGAAAAAACGATATACGCTTACGGAAATTAAAGAAAAACTCTAGGAGAAATAGGGTCGCCTTCCTTGGGATTTTTTGAGATTTAAGTATCCTGCCCTTCAGATTATCTTTGATTTCTGTACACATTTCAGCTAAGGATAGGCTATAATATAGAAAAATAATTTTATTCAAATACATAAGTGGCCATTCATGAAATTTCTTGATCAAGTTAAAATCTACATTAGATCCGGTGATGGCGGAGCAGGGGCTTGCAGCTTTCGTCGGGAAAAATTTATTGAATACGGCGGCCCTGATGGTGGTAATGGCGGTCGGGGTGGTGACATCATTGTTGTTGCTGTGGAAGACTTAAATACTCTCATTGACTATCGCTATCAACAGCATTTTCGCGGCGAAATTGGCCATCATGGTATGGGCCGGAACCGCACCGGCAAGGATGGTGAGTCAATTATCATGAAGGTGCCTGTGGGGACCCAGATTTTTGATGAAGATAAAGAGACAATTTTGGCAGATATGCTGGAGCCAGGACAAACGGTTCTTCTGGCCCGCGGTGGAGATGGGGGGTTTGGCAATGCTCACTATAAATCTGCCACCAACCGGTCACCCCGAAAGTTCCTTCCCGGATGGCCTGGCGAAGAACGCTGGATTTGGATGCAGCTCAAACTCATTGCGGATGCGGGGCTTGTGGGGTTGCCCAATGCTGGAAAATCAACATTTCTGTCTAGCGTGACCCGCGCAAAGCCGAAGATTGCAGACTACCCGTTTACCACATTGGCTCCTCAATTAGGGGTTGTTTATATTCATGATAAGGAATTTGTTTTGGCAGATCTGCCAGGACTTATCGAAGATGCTCACCTTGGCGCCGGTCTTGGGCATCGGTTCCTAGGTCATGTGGAACGCTGTGGGGTGATTTTGCATCTCATAGATGGC
Organism: uncultured Candidatus Finniella sp.; assembly: GCA_964641635.1. Taxonomy (GTDB): domain Bacteria; phylum Pseudomonadota; class Alphaproteobacteria; order Paracaedibacterales; family VGCI01; genus VGCI01. The sequence goes on from CAZXMD010000064.1 coordinate 3,116, forward strand.
AGTGCGGAGGATGTCGGGGCATCTTATCAAACCATTCGTCATGAGTTGGAAGCATATGGCTGGGGCTTGAGCCAAAAGCCGGAAGTGATTGGCCTGAATAAGTGTGATCTTTTGAGTGCGGAAGAAATTGATGAAAAAGTAGCTACATTGAAGAAACTCAGCGGATCTGAAATTTTTGTGCTCAGTGGCGCTACGCAACAAGGTGTTCCTGATACTTTATCCTGCTTATTAAAGCATATCTTAGCTGATCGTGCCCATAAAAAAGAAGGCTTGAAGGTTAAGGACGAAGGGTATCACCCTTTGCGTTAACCGTTATTTCTATTGAACAAACCACCAATGTATCGAAAATTTTTATAAGATATATCTTATAATTCTATTGCGTTTTTATAAGATATATCTTATATTGTTAGTATTGAGTTATAAGATATATCTTATAGGAATGCCAATGAGACAGAAATTTAAAGACCTGGAACGCGATCAAATCAAGCGGAGACTGGATTGGTTTTACACAAATCAGGATCTTCTAACGCGACCAAGAAAAGGTTGGATTGGAGAAATTCGTAAGGTATTAGGTGTGACAACGACTCAACTTGCTCAGAAGCTGGGAGTAACGCAGCCTCGTATTATAGAACTTGAAAAAGCTGAAATAGATGGTACAACGACTTTGAGGGCTTTGAGAGACGTTGCTGAAGCCATGAACTGTCGGTTTGAATATTCATTTATTCCCCAGAAACCAATTGATCAATATCTCAAAGAGCGTGCTTATGAAGTTGCCACGTCAAGGGTCGATTATGTATCTCACCAGATGGAGCTTGAAAGGCAGGGGCTTTTGGAAAAGGAAAAAAAAGCGCAGATAGAAGAGATTGTCGAGGAGCTTTTAAAGAACCCCAAAAAACTATGGGGCTAGGATGAAGTTTCACTATCCTTTGGGAGCAACACCTCTCGATCTAGATGAAACTGAAGCTTTAATACCTCGGCACATATCTCTTCAATCAGAGCTTAATGAGTGGGAGCAAAAAAACATTTTAGAAGCAGAAGAGTGGGTTTTTGCTAAAAAACATAAAGATATATTTTCTATTGAATTCATTCAAAGGCTCCACAAAAAAATGTTTGATCAGACATGGAAGTGGGGAGGAAATTTTAGAAAAACTTTGAAGAATATCGGGGTAGAAGCTCCCCAAATTCAACCGGAACTTTACAAATTGTGTGGTGATATTCCCTATCAAATAGAGCACAGAACCATGAAGTTTGATGAAATAGCTGCACGCCTTCACCATCGCTTAGTTTGGATTCATCCCTTTCCCAATGGAAATGGTCGGCATGCTAGATTATATGCAGATGTTGTGCTTGTAAAGTATGGACACAGGAGATTTAGTTGGGGGAGAGCTGATCTCTCATCTCCAACAAGGTTGCGAGAAAAATATATTGAAGCTTTACGGCAGGCAGATCAGCATAATTTTGACCCATTACTAAAATTTGTAAGGTCATAATTTTTGTCAGGATGTGGAGAAGGAATTGATAAAAATTAAAGAAACCAGGCATTGTACGCATTCTGTTTTGCTCGCCAAGTGAAGGCTATGGCGCCAACGGTCACAAGAAATAAAAAATAAGCAAAGGGAGCGTAGGTAAAGCCGGTCATTTGCCAAAGAGAGAGACAAATAACAGGAGTTGTTCCTGAAAAAATCATGGACCCGAGGGCATGACCCAGGCTTAGGCACCGGAACCGGATGTTTACATCATATTGTTGAGTTAAGAAAAGGTACGCCGGAGCAGTAAAAAACGCCATACTTATCGTTGTTAGAAGCATTGTGGGAATAAAAACAATTTCATCTGTAATGAGAATGAGGTTAATAACCGCAAAGGCAATGGTCAATATGCCACCTGTTTTTCCAATCCTAACGTATCCCCAACGATCGGATGCCCAACCAGCAAGCGGGAGGGTGAAGACATATAAACCAATGAGATACAAACTAAGCGTAGAGGCAAACTCTGGGGATATTAAATGCAAAATTCTGGATAAAAATGTTCCTTGGAAAACAAAGTAAAAATGATAAACGCCTCCCACAGCTCCACAAATCAAGATCGTTCGCATAAAGGAAGCCCAACGCGTTTTCAGAATATTCTTGAGAGGCATAACTTTTGGGGGATTCTGTTGTAATTGTAAAAAGGGTGGTGTTTCGGCCAGATGACGCCTTAGAAGATAAATCAGAACGCCACAAGAAGCACTTCCGAAGAAAACCCACCGCCAGGTTTCTCCTTCTGAGGGAATTTGAGAGGCTACCAAAGCTGCCAGTCCAATGCCTGCATAAGCGCTGCAGCTGATGAAAGCGCTTGTTAAGCAGGGACGTTTTTGGCCAAAATGTTCAAATACATATATACGTACCCCATCAGACTCTGCTGACATAAAGATTCCCTGAAAGATACGACAGAGAACTAACAATGCTACGGCCAGCAATCCCCACTCTCCATGGCCGGGAAGAACTCCTACGATAAAAGTTGGAATGGCGATACCAATCACCGTATAGCGCAAGGTGATGCTTCGCCCTTTGGTATCTCCTAAATAACCAAAAATCAATGCTCCCAAGGGCTTGGCAAAAGACGCTACAGCAATGATGCCAAAAGCTTTAATAAGCGAAGTCGTGGGGTTGTTACTTGGGAAAAAATGAAGGGCGAGGATGGGGGCTAAAAAACCATAAATAGTGTATTCGAAATATTCTAAAGTGTTGCCAAAGAGTGAGATAAGAAGAAGAGAGGCTTTTTTGGGAAAGGCGAACCCCAAAAGAAAGGGGCTTGTCGGTGTTTGTATGTTCTTGAGCAGAGCTTCAGATGCCATCACGCCCCTCCATTTTTTTATTTCTAGCTATTTACGATATCATTATTTTGCCTTAAAGTTTTTACTTTTTTTTAAGTAATTTACTTAACGGGAAGATACTTCGCAATTCCTCTTTTGTCAATAAATTTATTAAAATTAAATAAGATGTCGAGGTAGGTTTTGTTTGTTTTTGCAAAACAATCGGTCATTTTAATAAAGATGAATTTTAATTTTTAATCCCAAAAGCTTTTTGAATATGGCGTTGGAATTCTTGAGAGGAGAGAAGACCAAGGTCAACGGCAGCCTGTTCTAGAGAAATATCTTCGAGAAGGGCCCTTTTAGCGACTTTAGCCGCATTGTCATATCCGATGATAGGGTTTAGGGCCGTTACCAGCATCAAAGAGTTGGCAACGTACTGCTCTATTTTTTTGTTGTTGTGGGTGATGCCCTTTAGGCAATGATCCGTAAAGCTTTGAATGCTGTCAGTTAACAGGCGAATGGACTGTAAAACATTAGCAATAATGACAGGTTTGAAAACATTCAACTCGAAGTTGCCTTGACTGCCGGCGATGGTGACAGTTGTATGGTTGCCCATAACTTGGGCGGCAACCATGGTTAGGGCTTCTGCTTGTGTCGGGTTAACCTTGCCAGGCATAATTGAGGAACCAGGCTCATTTTCGGGGAGATACAGTTCTCCCAACCCACATCGGGGGCCGGAACCTAACCATCGGAGGTCATTGGCGATTTTCATGGCGCTGGCAGCCAAGACATTTAACATTCCAGAAAGTTCGACCAAAGCATCGTTAGAGGCAAGGGCTTCAAACTTATTGGCAGCAGTGACAAAAGGAAGATTGGTGAAGTCTGCAACGGCCTTGGCGAATTTCTCATCAAACTTCGGGGGGCAATTCAGACCCGTTCCGACTGCTGTCCCTCCTTGGGCTAAAGGATAAAGTCGTTTCAGGGAATCGTGAAGGCGGTCGAGGTTGAGTTGGATTTGAGTCGTATAGCCCGAGAATTCTTGACCCAGGGTGAGGGGCGTTGCGTCCTGGAGGTGGGTTCGTCCAATTTTGACAATGTCCGCAAAAGCTGTTTCTTTAGCCTTAAGATGCTGGTGAAAATGCGTCAGCGCAGGGATGAGACTTGTATGAAGCTCCCGAACGGCGGCAATATGCATGGCTGTGGGGAAGGCATCATTGGTCGACTGTCCATAGTTTACGTGGTCATTGGGATGAACAGGGCTCTTGCTACCCAAGGGAGACCCAAGCAGTTCATTGGCGCGATTGGCAATGACTTCGTTCGCATTCATGTTGGTTTGCGTTCCTGACCCGGTTTGCCAAATGACTAAAGGGAAATGGTCGTCCCATTTGCCGTCGATCACCTCATCTGCGGCTTGAATAATAGCATTAGCAATTTTGGGAGAAAGGGTTTGTAAATTGAGGTTTGTTTGGGCGGCGCACCGTTTTTGAATGGCCAGTGCCCGGATCAGGGGCAGGGGCATTAATTCCCCGCCGATGCGAAAATTTTGACGTGCGCGCTCTGTTTGGGCGCCCCAATACGCACCATTTGGGATCTTAATTTCACCCATAGAATCTGATTCACTGCGATATGGCTCTGTCATGACGCTTACCCTTTGTCCTATACTATCTTATAATTAGTGTATCCGGGAGAGTGTTAATGACTTCTAAATGGATGGCCTTGGCATTAGAGAAAGCCAAAGCGGCAGGTAAGCGGGGAGAAGTTCCCGTCGGCGCTGTCCTTGTTCACAACGGTAGAGTTATTGCAGCTGCAGGTAATCAAAGTGAAGAATTATTAGACCCCACCGCTCATGCTGAAATGTTGGTGATACGAGAGGCTGCACGTATTTTAGGCACACCACGACCGGGAGGAGATTTGTATGTGACCTTAGAGCCCTGTCCTATGTGTGCTGCGGCCCTGTCTTTCGCCCGTATTGACCGGATTTTCTTCGGGGCTTTTGACCCAAAAGGAGGGGGCGTTGACCATGGGCCCCGCATTTTTGAGCAACCCACCTGTCATCACCGACCGCAAGTTTTTGGAGGAATGTCGGAGCAAGCTTGCGCGGAGTTATTGATGGATTTCTTCAAAGAAAAGCGGCAGGAAAAGAGCTGGCGAACCACTTAATCAAGTGGAGAGCGTGCCGGTCCGCACCACGGCTTCCACAGAACCTGTTTCTTCAAACATCTCAATCATTTTTGTCGCAACCGTTCGCCCTGTTTGAGCGATTTCCAGGAGAGGCTCAAGGTACACGGATTCATCATGACCGTCCAGCATCTTCCCGCGGCGTTGAAGACCGCGGGCGCTAATGGCTAGAACTTCTTGGGCAACGTCTTGAAGGGTGCGGTTATTGATGACGGTGGCTAAACTTTGGCGGGGAGTTTGTGTGTGCATGGCTAAGATTTGATCCATAGGCCATTCCCGAATCATTTGGAGGGCTTCATCTTGAGCGATGGAATCATAAAGTAAACCAACCCAAAAGGCGGGCAAGGCAATCATCATTTCTGGAGGTCCGCAGTCGGCCCCCCGCATTTCAAGGAAGCGCTTTAGGCGGACTTCTGGGAACGCAATGGTTGTTTGGTCTGCCCAATCGTTTAATGTGGGATATTCTCCCGGTAGAGTGGGCAAGCGTCCTTGCATAAAGTCACGGAAAGACTGCCCTGTTGCATCCTGATAATTTTTATGGCGGTAGACAAAATACATGGGAACATCAAGAAGGTAATCGACATAACGCTCAAATCCCATGCCGTCTTCAAAGACAAATGGCAGGATGCCGCATCGGTCGGGGTCGGTGTCTTGCCAAATATGGGCGCGGTAGCTTTGATAGCCGGTTATCTTTCCCTCAAGAAACGGGGAACATGCAAAAAGAGCGGTTGCGAGAGGCTGAAGGGCCATGCCGATGCGCATTTTAGAAACCATATCCGCTTCGCTGCCAAAATCCAGGTTCACCTGGACAGTACACGTGCGGATCATCATATCAACGCCCAAATTACCTTTTTTGGGCATATAGTGTCGCATGAGTTTGTAGCGGCCTTTTGGCATCCAGTCAATGGTGTCTCTTGGCCAAAGGGGATCAACCCCCATGGGGAGGAGAACCCCCCCAAGGGTCGCTGCGACGCTTCCAATTTGCGTCAAATGAGTTTCAAATTCTGCTTGTGTGTCATGAAGGGTGGGAAGGGGGGCGCCGGAGAGTTCAAGTTGTCCACCAGGCTCTAAGGTTATGGAACCATGACGGTAGTGAGGAGTTTTGAGGGCAATGACGTGGCCATTTTCTAAGACTGGCTCCCACCCATAAGCTTGTAAGGCCTCTAAGGTTGCGCGGATACTTGTTTTTCCTTCATAAGGAAAGCGTTTTAATGTCGTGGATTGTAATAGAAATTTTTCATGCTCTGTTCCGATGCGCCACCGGGTAGGAGGCTTGCAACCCGCTGCCAAATACGCAATAAGCTGCGTTTTATCTAAAAAAGGATGTGTCATGGCTTGACCTTTTGTTGGGATATGCCCATGCCCAGAGACAAAAGGGCGGCGCGCAATCGGTCATCCTCTATAGATTGAACGTGGTTTTTCAGGGTTGTTTGGATAGCTTCAGGGAGGGGATTTCTGGGTGGTTTGCGAGACAGTGCCTTTTTAGCAATAGGGCCTTGAAGCAAGGAGATTTTACTGATGGCTTGATAGCCAAAGTATTGGTTGATACGGCTTAAAATCAAGGGCTCTAAATAAGAAATTTCTGTGGCCATACTGCTTGTGGCTCTCAAGAGGAGGCGCCCGTTATTTCGTTGTTTTAACGGGAACGTTACCTTTAAGGGTATGCAAAATTGGGCAAATTGGGGCGTAACAATATATTCCCA
>CAZXMD010000065.1:0-4835 GCA_964641635.1 uncultured Candidatus Finniella sp.
GGAGGGCAGAATCATGCTTATCAGTCTTGACGACCGAATACTCAATCTCGTTTCCATAGGCGATTGCGCGGTTCCCCGGTAATGTCCAGGGTGTTGTCGTCCAAATGAGTGCAGCTGCATTGTGTAAAATTGACAAAGAGGTTTTCGTAATAGGAAAGGAGACATAGATGGAATCAGAAGTATGGTCTTTGTACTCAACTTCAGCTTCGGCAAGTGTCGTCTTTTCTACAACGGACCACATGACAGGCTGTTGGCGGCGGTATAAGCTGCCGTCGAGAAGGAAATGCCCCAACTGCTCAATGATCCGCGCTTCCGTCTTAAAGTCCATCGTGGAGTAAGGATTGTCCCAATCAGCAACAATTCCAAGCCGTTTAAATTCTTCCTTTTGGACGTCGACCCATTTAGCGGCAAAAGTCCGGCATTCAGCCCTGAATTCCAGCAAGTCCACATCATCTTTATTTAATCCAGCATCCCGGTAACTTTCTTCAATTTTCCATTCAATGGGCAATCCGTGGCAATCCCACCCGGGTACCATAGGGGCGTCATAACCAAGCATTTGATAAGTCTTATTGACAATATCCTTTAAGGTTTCTGTTAAGGCGTGGCCAATGTGAATGTGGCCATTGGCATAAGGCGGCCCAAAGTGAAGGATAAATTTTTTCCGGTCTTTTGATTGGCGCCTGAGTGAGGCGTATAGATCAATATTTTTCCAATGTTTGAGGAAATCATGTTCCCGCTTTGACAAATTTGCTTTCATAGCAAAGTCAGTTTTGGGAAGAAAAACAGTGTTTTTGTAATCGGCCTTCATCTGTTTTATGAACTAACTTTCATCGTTACCTATTTCCTCAGTTTTTTAGCAAAATCTAACCAACTCTCTTTCAGTCTAACATAGGTGAAACTTCAGAGGCGAGAGAAAGACAATTAACCGCCTTTTGTTGGTTTTTTGCTGCTCATTCGACCAAAATTGCTAAACACTTCACGGAAGACGCCGGTTTCATATCCAGTTGTCCCCGTCTTTCGCTCAACAGGCTTAATACATTTTGCTTCTTCGCCCTTATAAGTCTTAATATTGTTGACGATGTTTCTCTCGTCAAAGGATATGACAGCCACTTGTTGATCAATGACTTCCGGCGTAAAAAAGGAGGTGGTCGATGTTTTCTTTGAAACATAATACCATGTATTCTGATCAAAAGATGGTATTGTCGAAGGGCTTCCGAGTATATCCCGAACCTGCTGTTTGGTGTGGATGCCGGGTTTAATCTGGTTAAACTGGACATTCTCAGCATTAAACCCTCTTGTTTCGATGGTAGGCGAGCAACCTGCGGCAAGAGATGAGACAACTAATAAGGTAAGAAGAGATACGTTGCGCTTCATAAAATGGTAACCTAAAATAACTTAAGATATATAAAAAACTATCTTACATTTGACACTATGTGCTCAAACTGTCAATAATAAAGGTCTAAAATATCATGGGAATCTTGAATCAAAATCACCTCTCAGGGGCGCATGGGATAGGTGAACTCTATGCTGCTGTCACAAGCCAGGCCCGGCAATATATATTTTTTCACGACTACCAAGTTCCGGATACGCCACAAGGGCGTTTTGAAATATTGGCCTTACATTTGTCCTTAATCTTGCGTCGGCTAAAATTTCTTCATCCGGAGGAGCTCGAAGCTTTCAGTCCTCTTTCTCAAAAGCTGTGTGATTGGGTTGTGGCGGACCTTGAAGAATCTTTGCGGGCTATGCCGATAGGCGAGTTAAAAATCACCCGGCATCTAAAAACTTATATGGAAGGGTTTTACGGGCGTCTTGTCGCCTATGATAAAGCCCTGGAATTAAATGATAAAACCATGCTAGAAGAGGCTATTCGCCGCAATGTTTATGGCATTGTGGACAACATTTCAGATGATACTGTCAAAGGTCTGGTGGACTATACCCAACAGACCTGGGATTGGCTGCAGGAAACAGGGATGCCTCAGATTATTGTGGATCTAAAAGGAGACGATTAAGGTATGGAAGTTGTTCTTTCAGTTGAGTTTAGCCGCCTTGTAACGTTTGATGAGATTGGCGTCAATGGAGCGACCTATCAAATTGAAGCCCGGGAAGAAGAACGCCAGCTTCTGGCCGCCCGGTTTAATCTGGTGGCTATCCACTCTTTAAAAGCCCACTTTGTGCTTTCTTGTTCAGCGGAGCCTGGGGGGTATACGGTTGAGGGAGAAGTTGAAGGCGATGTTGTGCAGTCATGTGTCTCGACATTGAAGGATGTTCCCGCCCATGTTCAGGCGCGTTTTCATATTTTGTTGCGCCCGTCGCAAGGAGAGAACAAAGATGAGGAATTTATTATAGACCTTGAAGATGAGCGAGACATAGAATACTACAGCCAAGAAAACATTGATTTGGGGGAGACAGCCGCCCAATACCTTTACCTGAACCTCGACCCCTTTCCCCATGCGCCGGATGCTCCTGAGTTTCCCGAAGAACCAACGAAAGAAACACGCAACCCCCTTGCGGAAGCGTTGAAAGGGTTGAAGAAGGAGTAGGAAGAATAGCTGCTGGATCTTGTCCCCCTCCCGAAGGAGGGGCATAGCAGGTTAAAACATTATTCGTTAGGCAGGAGTAGCCTTATTGCTCACACATACGCAAGTAGTCCGGGTCAACGCAGCACAATTCTTTTGCGGAAACATTGAAGGGGTTGACGAAAGGGAAACAAATAAGGTTCTGTGAATAAGGAGATTGAAAAGACATTGGTTTAATGAGAGATTTGGGAGGAAATTATGGTAAAAATCATTCCGCCAAGCAAAATTTTCCTGAGTATTTTTTGGCTCATTTTCCCCACACTTTCAATGGAAAAAAAGCCGTCGTTGTCCAGGTCTGGAGCGGAGTATAATCTTTTTGCTGGGTTTGCATCTACACTTGGTATGAAAGAAACTTTGTTCAAGTCTGAATCTGATCTGTTTGCTAAGCCCTTCCCTATAACTTCTGTTGAGGTGACGTTTCCCGCTAAATCAAAAAAACTAGAGGAGGCAATTAAGAAACAGACGACACGTGTAAGGATTTATATTCCGAGGGCGAGTAAATATTTGAGCGATCAGACGAAAATTGAGTGTCTAAAGCATGACTTCAATGATGTGTCATACGTAACGCACTTGTGGGTTTATCATTCTATTGGCAATGACAGGGGGTATTGGAAATCTGCTGTAGAAGCATTGATACCATTTATCTATAACGCTCAGAATCTTCAGCAAATCACGCTATCCCATGGGATAGTTGAGGAGTTATTGCCCATCATTAATAAAAAAACCTGGCTATGCAGTTGACTCCATTACCTACTATATGTTGTATTAATAACTTAGTTGGTATCGGCTTACCGCCGGTCAGTCAAAAGCTGTGCAGCTTATGCAAGTAGCCCCAAATCTCATAAATCCTCACCCTAAGCCGTATTCGAAGAAAGCCTCAACTCAGGAATTATTTTTTAACCTTTCTCAAAGCAGGAGGAAGTTTATATATCTTAATTTTCAGGCCTCCTAATCCTTCCCCGTCTGTTGTAAGTGTCTCATATGTACATATTTCGCCTTTATTCATTCCTTTTATCGGCAGAAGCGGCTTTTTGTATTTATCTTTAGTGACAAGATCAGTAAGAGTGACGTTTTCTCCCGATTTTTTAGCTGATTTTTCTAATTCTTCATCCACAGCTTTAATACCTACATCTTCAATTACTTCCATAAGTGATTTGCCATACATTCCTTGATTGGAGGAGTAACTTACGGAGTGGATATCATATTGGTCATCTTTTCCATTTCTTTTCACAAAAATAGATTTGTGCTGAAATTTAGAATGCTCTTCTTTCGTCTTAGAAAATTTCAAACCTGACAATTCGTCATTACTTTGGATTGCTTTCAGATCCAGTTCAGGGCAAGGACGCCTCCTGATTTCCTCCTCTGCTTTCTCCTTAACCTCATAATTTACCCTAATTTTCATCAATTCACCAATAGATAAATTAGGAAAATCGTTGAGAAGTGGTTCTATCATTATTGAACCCTGCGTTGACAAAACATTTGCTGATAATGAAGCATAAACCGCTAAAGCAGTTGTCATAAATAATTTTTTTCTCATTTTACTCTCTCTTTAATTTAAACAAAAACATACAATAGAATGTTATAGCAAAAAACTTAAAAAACAATTAAATATCATGGCGATACAGTTGAGTCCAATCTCCAGAATATGTGGTAGTTAGCAACTTAGCTGGTGCTGGCTCAAGGTCAAGTGCTTGCTGTATCAATCGATGGAAAAGTTTCCCTCGTGAGCGAGATGTTCTGCGGTTAAATCTAAATGTAAATTCATCCAAATAATAAGGCAAATTTTTGTGGTTAATAGCGCCTTGGTGTGTACCAAGTAGCCAGCGCTTAAGTAATGCAGCAACAAGATGGGGCATTGGAATGGTATCGACAGCCTTAACGCTATGATTGCAGCTTGGCTGGTGAACATATCCGTTGTTACTCAAATCATTGTAGCCGCTCCAGCCATCCGTACGAATGACACTGCCTATCGAGACCATCTGCATTATAGTATTGATCAAAATAGATCCAGATGCATCACGAATAGGAGAAAGTCTGATCCGTCCGATTTTGCCTTCCTTATTTTCCGCCGCTATCAGTACCAATGTTTTGCCCTCTGCTCCTCGCCCCCTTTTGCCTGGTCGTTCCTCACCAACAAGGGTTTCGTTAACCTCAACAATACCATTCAATTTATCACGACCAGGTCTAACCATCGCTCTGCGCAGCTTATGTAGCCACTCCCATGTCGTATGATAACTACCCAACCCCAAGGCCTTTTGC
>CAZXMD010000065.1:4845-9734 GCA_964641635.1 uncultured Candidatus Finniella sp.
CGCTTACCCCGCTCTTTTGATTGACAACATACCACATTGCCTGAAACCATAATCGAAGCGGTTTGTGGGTATCTTGGAAAAGCGTCCCCGAGATCACGGATCCTTCATATTTACACCACTGACAGCGATACAATCCCCGACCTATTTTTAAAACCTTCTTGCAGGTACAGCGGATACATTGGTATCCATCGGGCCAACGTAGCACGCGCAAATATTCCAAGCATGCTTCCTCATTTGGAAACATGTCCATCATTTCAACCAAATTTTTAGGGTAAGTATCCATGTTCCCACATACTATATCTAGTAGGTGGTGGAGTCAACTGCATAGCCAGGTAAAAAAATTAGAATAATTATTGATTGTAGCGGCGCTTACTCAGTAACGGATACAATATACCCACAAACATGTTTAGAAAATATTAGAGATGCTCAAGTAGCGGTGCTTGCAGAAAAATATCCGAATAGAAACATTGGGGTTTTAAAGGCTGCGAACTCGGAAAATCTTTTTTCTAGTGGTAATTTTAAATCTTAGGCTCCATCTATGTTTGGAGAGTTTAAGAAAAATAAAGGAATTTAAAAAATTAAGAGCCCTCTCAAGGTGTCATCCCGGGGATTAGAAAATCTCGGTTCGTATGGTCGAATCTTAGATTCTCTCAAAATCCGGGATCTATGACCCCTAAGTCTTTCCAGCATCTATCTATTTGAAAGGTTATAAAATCTTAGGAGTCTGACTTTGCCTTGGCCGCAGATAGAAGGGCTTTAATATCAAAGAGGATGCTCCCCCACACTTTTTATGATGGACAGCCTTTTCCTCTTGCTCTTTGGTCTTATTTGCGATAAAAACTGTAAGCATGACTGTCTGAAATCTATGTTATCCGGAGTATTAAGAAAATGGCTGTTCCAAAGAAAAAAACATCAAAGTCCCGCCGGGATATGCGCCGCGCCCATCATGCGTTGACGGCCATTCGCAGTGGTGAATGCCCCAATTGCGGTACGCGTAAACTGCCTCACCATATCTGTGGGGGCTGTGGCTATTATAAAGGGCGTCAGGTTGTTTCCAAGGTAGAGGTGCAAACTGACCAGCAAGACGCTTAGGCGCTCTCGTTGAAAGAGTCCTGGTCATGACATTCGTATTATCACTTGATGCTATGGGGGGAGATTATGCCCCCCATATTGTTATTGAAGGGGCCGTTAAGGTTCTGGCTGAGGGGGCGCCCTTTACGTTCCTCGTCTTTGGGGATGAGCGCAAAATTTCTCCTCTTATTTCAAATTATCCCCAATATCAACACGCTTTTAAGCTTATTCATACTGATGAAGCGATCACCAATGATATGAAAGTGCTTGCTGCTATTCGAACTTTACCGACCTCCAGTATGCGCCTTGCGATTGAAGCCGTTGCAAAAGGGGAGGCGTCTGCCGTTGTTTCTGCTGGAAATACGGGCGCCTATATGGCTTTGAGTAAGCTTCTTCTAAAAACATTTAATGGTATTGACCGTCCGGCCCTTGCAACCTCAATTCCGACATTGGTTGGGCAATCGCTCGTTATGGACTTTGGTGCAAATGTCGAGTGCACACCTGAAAATCTTGTTCAGTTTGCCGTCATGGGTCATGTATTTGGACAAAGGATTTTGAAGAAGAAGAACCCTTCTATAGGGCTGTTGAACGTTGGAACAGAAGATGTTAAGGGGAATATGACTGTTCAGGAAGCGGCCCAAACGCTGCGGACGATGGAGCAGCTGAACTACTTTGGTTTTGTTGAGGGAGATGATGTTACGGCAGGCACAACCGACATCGTGGTGACGGACGGGTTTACGGGAAATGTCGCTTTAAAGACGCTTGAAGGAACTGCAAAACTGATTCAAAAGATGTTAGAGGATTCCTTAAAGCGATCCTGGCGGGGAAAACTGGGTTACTTGATAGCCAAACCAGCTTTTCAGCTCCTCAAAAAGCGTATGGATCCCCGGCTTTATAACGGGGCCCTTTTCTTGGGATTAAAGGGGATCGCCGTGAAAAGTCATGGCGGCATGGATGCCGTTGGCTTTGCGAATGCAATTCGTGTGGCGGCTTCCCTTGCTGCGGATGCGGCATCAGGACAAATAGCCGCTGATCTGGAAAATTTTTTAACTCAAACTAAGGTAAAACCATGACATTTCATTCCGTCGTCATGGGCTGTGGGGCCTATCTGCCATCACATATTGTGACCAATCATGATTTAGCGTCAAAGATGGAGACAAGCCATGAGTGGATTGTCGAACGGGTGGGGATTCATCAACGTCATATAGCTGCAGAGGGCGAGTATACTTCTGATTTGGCCGCACATGCGGCGCGACAGGCCCTTGACCGGGCAGGTATTTCTTCTGATTCTATTGACCTTATTGTTCTAGCGACGACCACGCCGGACGATACTTTTCCGGCAACGGCCGTGACGGTTCAACAAAAACTGGGCGCACACCATGCTTTTGCTTTTGATGTGCAGGCTGTGTGTTCCGGTTTTGTTTATGCATTAAGTGTGGCCGATAATTTTATCCGTAGTGGTCAGGTCAAATCAGCCCTTGTTATTGGCGCTGAAACCATGACGCGGATATTAGATCTCAATGACCGGGGAACAGCCGTTTTATTTGGAGATGGCGCAGGGGCTTTGGTCCTTCAGGCCAAAGAAGGAATTTTGTCAAAAAATGCCCCTGAAAGAGGAATATTATCTACCCATCTCTATTCGGATGGGCGATATCGGGATGCTTTATATGTGGATGGCGGTCCCAGTCGGGGGAGGTCTGTTGGGTATGTGCGCATGCAGGGTAAAGAAGTTATGAAGCATGCTGTCGAAAAAATTGGTGGATCTGTTAAAAAGGCACTTGAATTTCACGGCCTTACCCCTCAAGATATCGACTGGTTCGTCCCTCATCAAGCGAACATAAGAATTATCAACGCTGTGGCTAAGCATTTTTCTTTGCCAATGGAGCGTGTCATTGTAACCGTTGATCAACACGCGAATACTTCGGCAGCTTCTATACCTTTGGCTTTGGCTGTGGCGGAGGCTGATGGGCGAATTTTACCAGGGCAGTTGGTTGTTATTGAAGCAATGGGGGGTGGATTTACCTGGGGATCTGCCGTAATAAGGTGGTAATAAACAACAAACAAAAACGGAGAATTGAAATGACGGCTGAGACTGTAACGCGTGCTGATTTAATTAACAAACTTACTCAAAACAACAATTTTACGCGTCAGCAAGCTTCTGAAATTTTAAAAAAGACACTGGAAGAAATAGAAAAAGCACTGGCGAGCGGTGATCATGTTAAAATTTCTTCTTTTGGAACATTTTCTATCCTTCAGAAGAAAGAGCGTATTGGCCGCAACCCACGCACCGGTAAAGATGCAAAAATTACCCCACGTCAGGTGATTAGCTTCCGCGCTTCTCCTGTCTTTAAGAAGTCCGTCAGCGAGCAATAGTCCGTTTAAGGCTTCATTTTAATAAGGAAACATATTACCCTTAATTGCTTGCAATTTAGGATAATTATTCCGCAATGAGTCATTGACAGAAAATAGTTTTGACTCATCCACTTTATGTGTATAAAGCCACCCGTTATTAATAGTAATTCTCTCAAGACTAGGCGAAGAGTTTAAGAGTTCCGGTAAGACATCTGGGTCGATGATCCTATCATCATTGTCAAGCGGGCTGTCAAATTCTATCGATAAACTCGTCAAAAGAGTTAATGAGGATAAGCTTGTTAAGGAAAAAAAATCTGGTTCTTGAATAAAGCCAATATTCAAAACATGAAGATTTTTAAGGCACGTTAGCCCCCTAAAAAGATCTGTAGATCTTTTTTCTTGTTCATTATCAGGTTCAACAAAGCAGATTTCCAAAGTCTGTAACTTCGTGAAAGGGGAGAAGAAATCATTCACAGCTTCTTCGTGAGAGAATATTCCAGAATGAATGCGAATGTATTGCAGATTGGTGAATTGGGAGCAGCCATCAAGGTCTTTAGAATCTATGCTATTATCAAATATATTGGTATCATAATCGAAACAGAAAGAAGTTAAGGAGTCAGCGCAAGGAAAAGAGGAGTCTAGGTATGTTTTAAGGGATGGAACATTATAAAATTGGAGTTCTCTCAAACTTAAGGTATGTTTTTTAATATATTCAAGCACTTCATTAGAAACAAACACATACTTCTTTTCCCATGCTTCTACCTCTAGATCATCAGGCTCATTTAAGGCTGATTCTTCGATAGGGTTATGAAAAGAAAGAGATGGCAGGTTCTTTAATAAGGATTCTACCCATGGTTTTCCCATTTCCTGCCTGAAAGAAGGATAATTTTCCTTGGTAAAAAGCCACATTTTATCATTTTTTTTCTCACAAAAATCATAACTCATCTTACAAACAAGTCGTAAATGAGTTTTAGGTGCTTGCACTTCTTCTAAAATTACAAGCTGTAGCTCCGGGTAGGGAGCCAATAAGGAGAAAGCTGATCTCTCAGTTATGTCTTCACGGGGTCTTTGCATAGCTTTTGCGCTTTCAAGCGACATAAAAATCAGGATACAGGTAAGGAAAATCACAGGGATACGGCTTTTCTCTAAAAGATATAATATTTGATTGAACCTAAAGGAATGAATCATAGTTGTCCAAGGTAAAATTGAACAACTTTTCTCAAACTAATTGACAGCCGTCTTTAGGGATAGACTCATGAAGCACTTTCTTTTGCATACCCCTTGCAATCCTTATCCCGGATTAGTATATTTCTTGAGAATGTCGGAACGTAGCGCAGCCTGGTAGCGCACTATTCTGGGGGGATAGGGGTCGTGGGTTCAAATCCCGCCATCCCGACCATTTTTAAAATTCAAAATTCATCTCATATGATTTAAAAACAATATTGTGGCACACCTTTTTTAAACTT
>CAZXMD010000066.1:0-9718 GCA_964641635.1 uncultured Candidatus Finniella sp.
ATTTTTCCGGTTGAATTTATCAAGTATCGGACTTGATTCTTCAAGTCGTCTTCATGAATTAGGGGCGCGCTTTGTTGGGATACGGCAGCAACACTTTGTGCTTCCCGCGTTCTTGATTGGAATATTTCATCGGATTCTTCAGGAGATAAAGGAAGAGTTTGTCCTTGGAAATTGATTTGCTGTATAGTTTGTGGCCACCATAAGGTGCCAGCTGCCCATGGGTTGGAGGAAAGCTCTTTTCCTTTTGCGCTTGATGCGCTGGTTGCGAATATAATGCCCGTTTCATCGCAAGCCCTTAAAAAAACGACTCTGCTGGACGGGTGTCCCAATTTATTCACTGTTGATAAAATTAATGCCCTTGGTTCTTTCACGGCCAGCCTTTCGGCTTCTTCCAGCCATTTTTGAAACAGGGCAAGAGGGTTGGCGGGGGGATTGCAGAAGCCAGGATCAACAAGGTTGGGATTGCCTGTTAGGGATTGGGTTATCATAGAGGCTCCTTATTTTTAGTTATCTTCTTTCGCCCATCCTTATAGGATTAGGGGGCCCCTAATGCAATCGCTTCAATCGAATATAGAGGGCGCCACTGCCACCGTCCTGGGGTTTGGCGATAGTATAGGCAGACACAATAGACCGGAATGCCGGTTCTTCTAACCACTGCGGGACAAGGTTACGTAAAGTCGCGCGGGCTGAGGCGTCATAAGGGGCTTCGGTGTCTAAATTGCGTCGTCCTTTTCCGGTAATGACCAAGACCCATAAATATCCATGTCCCTGGCATCGCGCCAGAAACTGGCCAAGCCGTTTGTGGGATTGTTCCCGTGTGAAACCGTGGAGGTCCAAACGAGCTTCGATTTCAACGCGACGAACACGACGAATGCGATGGGTTGAAGGGGAAAGAGGTTTTTTATTTTGAGAAGCTTCTTGTGGAGGGAGCGCGAAAGACGCCTTCTTTTGACGGGATGGTGAGGGAGGCACAACTGCTTTTGAGGGTGCCTGGGTTATCCGCTTTTTCTCTCCTTTGAGAGGAGTAACCTTTTTGGCCACATGGTTCCATAAATTTTTCTCGTCATCGCTAAGGTCTCTTTTTTTTCGGGTCATTTGGGCAACAGGAGGTAATATTCTCCACGGGATTTCATGCGCCCTGCAAGTTCGGCGGCTTCGGCGCCAGATCCCCAAAAGAGATCACCTCGCACGCCGCCTTTAATTGCTCCACCGGTGTCTTGCGCAACAACTAAAGATTGAATGCGCGGCGCACCCACATCTGGGTGGCTCAAATCAATCCAGATGGGTGTGCCTAAGGAGATATATTCCCGATCAACAGCAAGGCTGCGTTGGGGCGTTAAAGCAACGCCCTGGCTTCCTATGGGGCCTTCCCCATGCCGGTTGCGGAAAAATACATATGACCTGTTTAAGGACATCACAGATTCGGCTTCTCGTGGATGGGCTTTTAGCCAGGAGATAATGCGTTGCCGGGAAACGTTGGAAGAAGATAGAATTCCTCGGTCAATCAAGGTTTTCCCGATGGCATGGTAGCCACATCCATTGGTTCCTGCATATCCAATTCGCATCATTTGGCCATTTTCCAGACGAATGCGACCGGAGCCTTGAATCTGGAGGAAGAAGGCAGCGATGGGATCATCAACCCACGCCAACTCTAAACCTTTACCTTTTAATCCGCCTCTGACAATGCGGTTTCTGGGCATTCCTTTGTAGGAAACTTTTGATCCTGGAAGTCGGTAAAGAGGTGTCTGGTAGCGACCATGACGGCGCCTGGATCCCCGAAGTTCAGGTTCATCATATCCAGTAAACAAGCCGACGCTTTCTCCTGAACAGGAAGCGAGGTAGGGTTTTAAATGAGATTGGATCACCCGTCTTAAAGCAGGCTCCGTTTTGGGAGGGTTGTCCAGAATTTCACTGCAAAAAGGATGCCAATCTGAAGCGACGCCCTCTTTGTTGCCGTTTGTGATCATAGGGGCGTTGGGATCTTTTTTTAATAGGGCGACGCAGGAGCGTTTCATAGCGGGCAACGCTTTCAGGGTTTTATCTTCTTTCCATCCGGGTAAGTCCTTGTAACCAACGGGCGTTAAGTCAAGATGGCAAGGTCCCGTTGGGCATGTTTGACACCCAACTAAGAGCATGGAGATGACAACGAGAGCGCTGAAGCTCCAACCCCGTAACTTGGTCATAGGTTAATTGCCTTCGATACGTGTTGCAACTAGTACCCAGTTTGGGTCTTTAGATCCAATAAGGCGGCTAAAAGTCCAAATATCATTCATGGTTAAGGTTAAGTGTGCCGGATTATCCAAGATTTTGCCTTCCGCATCTTTTGTTACAATAATTTGCTCGCTGACAAATTTGAGGGTAATCTGTTCCCGTTTGCCTTTAATGTCAATATTGATGACTTCGGGATCTTTTAGATCAATAATTTTCGTCTCAACGGTTTGCCCGGCTTCCTCGCGGTCTTCAAGGGCGCCTATAAATGACTTATAGACAGACGGATTCAAGAGGGTTTTCAATGTCCCCTTATCGCCAGTTGCATAAGCCTCCACAATCATTTCAAAGGCCGTTACGGCGCCGCCTAGGAAATGATCCAGGTTGAATGCCGGATCGACAGCTTGAATTTTCTTTAAACCGTCTTTAATCGAGGGGGTAAGCTCTGAAGGAGGGCTAGCTTCTTGGGGTAGTTGCTGCTTTTGTGAGGGGCGGACTGGTAGGGCGATCACATTATCCATGTCTTTATCCGACGGTTTGGGGGGAGGGGGCGCCTCAAATCCTGTCCGTTTTCCCAGAACGGACCACAGGCGAAAAATCATATACCCCGTTAAAGCAGCAAAAAAAAGTATTTCCATCATCCGTATCGTCGTAGCTCCTTATAAAGACAACTTTTCTAAAATATTTTCAGCAATTTTATCTACCGTCAAGGGTTTCGTAACCATTCTTACATTATTCTAGTCTAGACGAACTTGTACACAAATTGCTACAACTTGAAGATAATACAATATCATGAAGGAGGAAACACAAATGTCAACAGAAACCAACCCCGCAGCAGCAATGGCTTTGCCAATTACGATTCATGCGCAATATATCAAAGACTTATCTTTCGAAAATCCAAGTCCCATTGCTTCTTTTACCAATGAAAACAATGCGCAACCAAACATTTCTGTTGGAATTCAAGCAAAAGCTGAAAACCTTGGGGGGCGGAATTTTGAGGTTATTCTGGATATCCGCATTGATGCAACCCGTGAGAAAGCCCCTCTTTTTGTGACAGAACTAAGCTATGCAGGCATTGTCACTTTAGCAGATAGTGTTTCTGAAACAGATGCAGGGCCTCTTTTAATGATTGAAGCGCCTCGTTTATTGTTCCCTTTTGCACGCAATATTTTAGCTGATGTAACACGCGACGGGGGCTTTCCCCCCTTGATGCTTGTACCGGTTGATTTTGCCGCCCTTTATGAGCAACAAAAAAACCAGGAAGCTCAAGACGGCAAGAATGGCAAAGACAACAAAACATCTAAGGCCGATAAAGCTGATAAGTAAGTTACCAAAAATTAATTGATTCCGTTTATTAAAGAGGAGCCCCCAAAGGGAGGCTCCTCTTGATTTGTCAAAAATACTCCAGATTATCAGCATTCCCTACCATAGAAGAATCGTTTTTGATATTTTTAAAAATATAATTTATAAAAATTTCACTCTATTTTTAAAAAAGTATTAGTATAATTATGTTATTAAAAATTCAAAATTATTAAATAAACATCTTGATTTGTCTTTGAATTGTAATTATCTAGATATGGTTATCTTAAAAATTATGATTTAAAAAATTAAAGAGTTTATATGTTGTCAAATTTTTCAAAAATTTTTGTTAAATATTCATTTTGTCTGTTTATCTTTTTGGGAGTGACTCAAGAAGCCCTTTGTATGCACCGTGCTAGCGGTGAAGAGTTAGACAAGGAGAACATTGGCCATCAGAATAAAAGAGCAAAAACAGATGACTTTTCTCCATCCATTAGCATGATTCCTACCGCAGGAATGTGGGCATCTGTGAATTCGCAGAGCGTGAACGCATTAGCGTATGATAATCCCGAAGATCATTGGGGTGATGATAGGGATGCTTTTGTTAGTACAAGTGACGAAACGCAAGATGTCACGCTTTTTAGCGTATTGGAAGAGCGCCGGGTGTTGGAGCTTCAAATTCTTAATGCAGCCCTTTATAAGCCAGAAGTCACGAGTGATAATGTTACCCTTAGCTCCTTTACGCCAAAGAAAGTTCAAGGATATTATGAAGCGGGGGGAGAGACGTTAGAGCTTGAGAGAAGGATTGGCATTTTAAAGACCTTGCATCCTGAGCCTATTCGGGACACGGTTCAATTTCCACGGAGTGACCAACAAATATTTAGTCCCGCTGCCCGCCATCTTCCAAGACGGGAGGTTGCCGAACTGCGTTCTCTTAAGCTCGTTTCCCATCTTCCTGACTATGCAACCGTTGAACCAATTGTAGCTGAGACGGAGGAAGAGCGGATCTCTCGAAAAGAAAGTCAAAAAAAAGAATTTGAAGCCTCAGAAGCATTATTGGGGAATTTCCCAAAACAACTTATTTCTGAAAGGGAAAAGGCCTTAAAGCCCTGGATTCCGTATTTTAAATATGTCGATATGACAAAAAACAAATATTTGGAAGGATGTGGTAGAAAGTTGCGATGGCCAGATTTAGCAGAGGCTTTCTCGAAATACGTTGCGCCACATATGATCTATTTGGCAATTGAAGGTTACGAGGTTTATTTTTCTTTGGAAACCCTTGATTTCAAGAGAATAGATGTGGAGACCCAAAAACCAAACTATATTACTATGGAAAATACGAATTGTCCCATTGGGGTCGATGGAGAAAAGATGAATTGGCATCACGTGTTGAGGATTGATGTTCATTCCCATGATGTAAAGATTGATGAAACAACAAAGAAAAACTGTGAAGGGCCCTATAAACTCGTTTTGATACCGGCTTTTCTGCATACTGAGTATACTGAGTTTCTGCACCCTGTGCATTACGTTGCCCCTAGAGTTGACATTGATCGTTCTGCTTTTGGAAAATCTCGAAAAGCAATTAATCAGAAGATTAAAGCTTTGTATTACAAGGGATAATAAATCTATTGATCTAACAGTATTTTTTCTATCCAATCTCCAAGAGTTTGGTAAGTATCTTCTTGCTTAAAAGGATTTGCTTCAGGAAAAACAAGAAAACGAGCAATGTGACCATTCATAAGGTTCATGCAAAAATACTCCGATGCCGTCTCCTTTACAAAGACGATCCATTCAGGTGGAACTTTTTTTTCTTGCCCTGTTCTAATGGCATTATGCAGAGGACTTGTTACGCCACCAAGGGGAGATAGAATATCTGCGCCTAGAAGCAAATTTCCACACTTTTTATAGAGTTTCTTTAAGGGTTCCGGCAAAGGATTTCCGTGGAAAATCTTGTCCTCAATCTGTTTGAATCCTTCATCAATCTTTTTATTCCTTTCGTCTTCCGGAACCACAATACCACCCGCATGGAATTCTTTTTTTGTTCTCTTTAGCTCAGCGAACAAGGGGTCAAGGTTCTCTGCAGATTGGATATAGGGAAGTATTGATAAAGCCGCAATTGAACATATAGAAGCTTTGATATATTTCATATTAAAAATTCCTTTAATTAAATAACATATTTTATGCAAAATCTTATAAAATGAAGCTCATAATCTAATAAACTTTTTCTGGTGTCAAGGGGTGTTTTTAAAAAAATGAAAATATAAAAAAGAGCGTAGTTTTAAGTGTACTTTTTCTTTTGCGTGCGGCGTATGGCGCGCCACATCAGGGCTGATGGGGTGACAAGGAGGGTGAGACTGGAGGCAAACAGAACGCCATAAACGATGCATATAGACAGGAGACGCCACCATTGGGTTGATGGCGCCCCCATCGTAATTTCCAGGTTGATGAAATCAATGTTGATGCCCAGCATCATGGGCAACAGGCCAAGGATGGTGGCGAGCTTGGTCAGGATGACGGGGCGTACACGCTGGACGCAAGTGCGGATGATCACGTCCCGGTATTGTGCGAGTGTTGGATTTTTAATTTCGGCAATCAGGAGATCGTAGGTATCGATCAGAAGAATGTTATTGGACACGATGATTCCAGCAAGCGCAATTACGCCGATACCGCCCATGACAATTCCAAAGGCCATATCATGAACCAGCAGGCCAACGAATATGCCGACGCTTGACAGGACGACGGCGCTTAAAACCAGACCGGTGCTGAAGAAGCTGTTAAATTGCGTGACAAGGATAATGGCAATCATAAAGATTGCCAAAAGAAAGGCATTCATTAAAAAGATCATTGATTCTTGTCGGTCTTTTTCTTCTCCCTTGAACTTGATGGAAACCTGGGGATCAAGGTTCATCTTGGGAAGGGCGGCCTGAATGGTTTCAATCTGATCTGCAACCAGGGCGCCGGGTTTGACATCTGCCTTCAAGGTCAAAACCTGTCGGCCACCAACACGGTCAATTTTGCTTACCCGTGATTCCGGTTTGCGGGTGACAAAGTTGCTAATGGGCATTAACCCTGCCGACGTTTGAATTTTTAAGCTGTCAAGTTCATCCAGAACCCGATATTGCGGGAAATACCGGACAACGATGTCGACCTCGTCTTTGGCATCTTCAGGGCGATAGGTGGCGACCTTGACCCCGTTGGTGACCAGTTTAATGGCATTGCCGACCTGACGGATGTTCGCTTCAAATTTTGCGGCTTGGCCCCGGTCAATGGTGAGCTGCCATTCAATGCCGGGGATGGGGAGGTTATCCGAGATGCCCGTTAGTCCTTTCATCCCTTCCATGTAGTTACGCAAACTTAAGAGGGCGGGTTTCAGCAAAGCCGATTCAGGGGCGCTGATCTCGATATCAATCGGTTTCTGACCCGGTGGCCCGTTTTTTTGCTTTTGAGTTTCCACATGGATACCCGGAATATCTTTTGTGTTTTTTTCAATGTCTTCTAATATTTCATCTGCGGGGCGGCGTTTGCGCCAGTCGATAAATTCGACCGTAATGGTCCCAATGACATCTTCGGCGACATCCGCCCCATCTCCCCCTATCAAGGATGCGGTACGGGTATACACCGATTTGAGCTCCTTCATGGGTAAGATTTTGACTTCGGCAAGGCGAACCAGATCATCTTTATCCGTAATGGACAGGTTCCCGCGGCCATGGATTTGGATGGCGGCAATTTCCGGCTCGACATTTGGGAAAAATTCCATGCCGCGGCCTAAGAAAGAATGGGCCATCTTGGCGACGATCAAGATGACAATGGCGCCTCCGATGACACGTTTGGGGTGATCCAAAGCCATCTTTAGAATCTTTAAATATTTGGCTGTTAGACCCGTTACATCTTCCGGATTAAGGGGGGCAAGAGAGTGGCCAGAAGTTTGTGAGGGAGGTTTCAGAAACTGACCGATGGCAGGGATAAAAATCAGGGCCATCAGGATAGAGGCGCTTAAAACCGCAATCAGGGTGATGGGCATGAATTTCATGAATTGGCCAGGGACGCCCGGCCAAAAAAGCAGGGGCATGAAGACAACGATAATGGTGGCAATGGAGGTAATGACAGGCCAGGCCATACGCTGGGCGGCGTGAAGGTAAGCGGCCGGGGGGTGCATGCCTTCGGCAATCTTCAGGTCGGCATATTCCACCACAATAATAGCGCCATCAACCAGCATACCGACGGCAAAAATGAGGCTGAATAGAACCACAATGTTAACCGTAAGTCCCATTAGGGAAATAATCATGATGCCCATCAGGAAGGATCCGGGTACGGCAACGCCAACCAGGAAGGAAGACCGCCACCCCAGGCTCATCACAATAATTCCCATCACCAGGATGATAGCCAGTATAATGCTGTTTTGGAGATCATTCAGCATGTCGCGAATATGGTGAGATTGATCATTTGCGTAAGAAACAGTCACGTGGTCCGGCCATTTCTTTTTCTGGGCAGCCACAATGGTTTTCACATCCTCAATGGTTTGAATGAGGTTTTCGCCTGTCCGTTTTGAAATTTCCAGGGAAACAGCCGGCTGCCCTCCATCGCGGACAATGGTTTCACGGTCTTTGAACGTGCGCCGGACTTCAGCGACATCTTTTAAGCGGATGACGGCATCTTGATGCGTTGCGACCGGAAGCTGCATGATATCGAGAATATTTTCTAAAACACCCGGAACCTTGATGGCAAATCGGCCTGTTCCCATTTCAATATTGCCAGCAGGAATCAACTGGTTATTTTCTGTAAAGTTGGCGATGACTTGATCAAAAGACAAGCCATAACCTTCGACCTGGGTTGGGTCAATAAGGATTTCAACGACATCTTTCCGGTCGCCCATAATTTCGGCTTTACGAACGCTTGCCAAACTTCCTTCAATTTCGTCCTGTAAATTGCGGGCCATACGGTAGAGGGTGCGATGGGGGATTGGACCTGAGAGTTTGACAATCAAGACAGGAAAGAGGCTGAGGTTAATTTCTGTGATAATGGGTTCTTTAGTTTCCAGAGGCAGTTTTGGCTTGGCCAGGTCCACCCCATTTTGCACATCATATCGCGCACGGTCTGAGTCAAACCCGGCGGTAAATTCCAGGATGATATTGCCCCCGTTTTCAAAGGCGGTGGAGCGCATCTCCTTTATGCCTTCAATGTTGCGAAGTTCTTGCTCCAGGGGGCGTAAAAGAAGGCGCTGGGCATCCTGGGGGGATATTCCTTCGTGAATCAAAGAAACATAGATGATGGGAATCTTGACGTCGGGTGTCGACTCTTTCGGAATTTGGTAATAAGCAAGCATTCCCCAAACAGTGAAGAGAACCAGGAGGCACAAGACGGTGCGCGTGCGGGAGAGTGCGGCTGCAATAAGAGCGTTCATGGGGTTTTGTCCGGTACCCCGGGAGTCTCAACAGAAGTTACCTGTTGGCCTTCAATGACGAAGTCACCTCCCGTGGTGATCAGGGAAATTTTTTCCGGAAGCCCTGAAACCAGAAGACCCTCCGGTTTGGTTTCGACGACTCCAACAGGGTGGAAAACGACTTTTTCGTTTTCAACCACCTTTACTCCGATAGTTCCATCGTCCCTTAAACTCATTGTGGCAGGGGAAATCAGATATCCATGGGTCGAGGTTGTCGGAAAGATAATCCGTGCCGTGAGACCAGCCGGAATGGCCATTTCAGGATTTGCCGTTGTCAGTTCAACGCGGTAAGTGCGGGTCTTCGGATCTGCAGCCTTCGAAATAAAAATCACTTCCGCCGTCAGCTTCCTGTTTTCCAGGGAAGCCAAAAACACCTGGGCTTTTCCTCCTATCTGGACACGGGGAATATCTTTTTCCGAGATATCGCAGATGATTTTTAACGGATCAAGTTCAATAACGGTGGCAACCTTATCGCCTACGCTCACCACATCTCCTGCTTCCACAAAAGTTTCCTCCAATATACTTTTAAAGGGGGCTTTAATGTGCGTATCCGCTATCTCCTGTTCAATGGTCGCCAGTAAACTTTTGGCATTGTCATAGTCAGCCTTGCTGGCGGCAAGGGCGTTTTGCGCCTTAAAAGCTTTCGCTTCCAGTTTCGTGTCAGCTTTGTACTCAAGGGAACGCTGGTTCAGTTTGGATCTTGCTTCTTCCAGGCGGGCGGGGCGGTCTTCTGCATCTATGAGAATAATATCCTGTCCAGAAGCAACTTTT
>CAZXMD010000067.1:0-9594 GCA_964641635.1 uncultured Candidatus Finniella sp.
CTTTCTCTCTTAAACTCTCTTATACCATATTGGAGACTTACAATTGCCACGTCGCTTCACTCCTCGCAATGACAGAATATGGCAAATAATAAACTCCTTACGCACTGATTTTAAAGCCCTTTCTAAAAGTGACGGGTAGTGAAGGGGCAATCACAAAATTTGACAAATTCCAAGGGCAATCTTTAAAACTTCACCTGTTTATTATATTTGACAGGAGCGAACCTTATGAAAACAGACGATATTGACGTTCTCGCGCGCACCATTTATGGGGAGGCGCGGGGAGAATATGGGGGGCAGGCAGGAATGGCTTCCTTGGTTGCTGTCGGAAATGTGGTGATGAACCGGCTAACGGCGGGGGGTAGGTATGGCAAAAACATTCAGGAGGTTTGCCAGAAACCCTGGCAGTTTTCCTGTTGGAATGAGGGTGACCCCAACCGACGCATCATGATGCGCAAAACCATTGATGACCCGGTATTTTCTGTATGCTTTGAGGTTGCCACAAAAGTATCCCAACAGCAATGGCCGGACCTCACGATGGGGAGCAACCATTATCATGCTGCAACAATGCCCGTTTATCCCCGGTGGGCAAAAGGGAGTAAGCCAAGGGTGTCTATCGGGAGGCATCTATTTTATCAATTAGGAAAAGGAGAGTGAAATGGCATTTCCGGTTATTGCAGCAGCGTTAGGGCTGGCAGAGTTTGCCCCCATCATCGCCCGGTGGCTTGGAGGAGACCAGGCCCAGGAGGTTGCAACAAAAGTTGTTGATATTGCACAAAAAATAACAGGTACGCTCGACCCCATTGAAGCCATACGGCGGTTACAGGAAAATACGGATATGGTGAGTGACTTTCAGAAGGCGGTCGTCCAGGTGGAGGCGGAGATTGAGCTGGCGGTTATGAAGGACCGGCAGGACGCGCGCTTACGGGATGTCGCCTTGATGAACGCGGGCCGCTCAAATGTTCGGGCGGATGTGATGGTCATTTCAGCAGCGGTGGGGCTAATCTTATGCCTCGGCTCCCTAGCCCATTTTTCGGAAGCTTTGCCCGGAGAAGCGGTCGGGATTATTTCCACCATTGCCGGGATTTTCGGGGCCTGTTTAAAAGACGCCTATACCTTTGAGTTTGGGTCTTCCCGTGGCAGTCGGGAAAAAGACGATGTTGTAGCGGCCTTCATGGAAAGAAATATCTTATGAGCTTATCTTATCCGGAACGGCTATATTTGGCAGCAGCGTCCCGACCATGGAGGGATAAAAGAAGTTGCAGAGCTTGTCCCCGGGGGCTTGATAAAGTGGGGTCATCTTGGCAAATCCAGCGTGCGTCCTTGTTGGCCATCGCAAATAGTTCCCCATATAAATCAGGGTTGGAAGTAAAGTCGGCAATGCGGAATCGGGGAAGCCCACTTTGTTTTGTACCCAGCAGCTCCCCGCTTCCCCGGAGCTTCAGGTCTTCTTCTGAGATTAGGAAGCCATCATTGGTCTGGCGCATAATTTCCAGCCTTTTCCGGCCCACCGCCGTGAGGGAGTGAGCATAAAGCAGCAGGCAGGTGGCAGACTGGTTGCCCCGGCCAATGCGCCCGCGCAACTGGTGAAGCTGGGCAAGGCCAAAACGTTCCGCATGCTCAATAACCATAACGGAAGCAGCAGGAACGTCAACACCGACTTCGATGACTGTTGTGGCAATGAGGATATCGATGGAGCCATTAATGAACTGGTCCATGACGGCATCTTTCTCCGCGGCTTTCAGCTTTCCGTGGACCAGCCCCACTTTTCCCGGAAAGAGTTGGGAAAGGGCTTCCCACCGCTCCACGGCGGCCGCCAGGTCCAGGGCTTCCGACTCTTCAATGAGGGGGCAGACCCAATAGATCTTTGTTTGGGAAGCAAGCGCGCGCCCAATGCCGGCCACGACTTCATTCATACGGCTGAGGGGCAATACCTTCGTGTCAATGGGCAGGCGTCCCGCTGGTTTGTCACGAATGATGGAGATATCCATATCCCCATAATTGGCCAGCATTAAGGTGCGGGGAATGGGGGTTGCCGTCATGGCCAGAACATCCGGATTGTTCCCTTTTTGCGTCAGCGCCAGCCGTTGGTCGACCCCAAAACGGTGCTGTTCATCCACAACTGCGAGGCCGATCTTGGCAAACTCAATGTCACCTTGAATAATCGCATGGGTTCCCACCAAAATATTAATCTCATGGTTTTTTAAATCTTCCAGGATTTGTGCGCGCTTCTTGCCTTGCTCCCGTCCAGTAAGGAAGGCTAACCGGATGCCCGCTAATGTGCATAAGGGAGCGAGCTTGGTCGCATGCTGGCGCGCCAGAATATCTGTTGGCGCCAGAATGGCGGCCTGGAATCCGGCTTCAACTGCTTGGGCCATGGCCAATAAAGCAACCACCGTCTTTCCACTGCCAACATCTCCTTGAAGGAGGCGCAGCATTTGCTGGGGAGAAGCCATATCCTTACGGATATCAGTAACGGCTTCTTCCTGTCCGGCTGTGAGGGAGAAGGGAAGGGCGCTTCGGATCTGGGCGGTCAAGCGTTCATTACCCTGAAGGGCGGAACCTTGAACTTTCGTATTTTGCCGTTTTCGGTTGAGATTGAGGGAAAGCTGATGAGCCAGAAGCTCATCATACGCCAGGCGAAGACGCGCGGGGGATTGTCCGGCAAGATCCTCCATGATTAATGGATTATGAACTTTCTGAACAGCCTCATGCCAGCGGGGCCAAATCTTTGCTTTGTCCTCATCCAGCCATTCAGGCAATGGAGTAAGCTTTGCGAGAGCGGAACGCACCGCGCGGTTGACACATTTGTTAGTAACGCCCGTGGTCAAGGGGTACACAGGTTCCGGGCCACAAATCTCTTGCTGTTCTTCAGGACGGGCGATGTGATCCGGATGGGTCATTTTCCAGCGGCCCTGAAAGCGCTCCAGTTTACCGCTGATAAGGCGTTTCGCATGAATTGGCAATGTTGTTTGAAGGTAGGAGGGCTTTCCATGGAAGAAGATCAGGTCAAAGAAGTATTTTCCATCAAAGCAGGACACGGAATACGGTTTTCGGTGATAGGACGGGGGCGTATGGCTAATGATTTCTCCCATAACCGTAATGACCTCACCTTCTTTTGCTTCCACTACGCTTTTGACAAAGCGGCGGTTGACAAGATCACACGGTAGGTGCATCAGGGCGTCCATGACGCGTTCTCCCAGCAGCCGCTCAAATAATTGCCGACGTTTGCTGCCAACGCCCTGAAGGCTGGTGATGGGATTCGTTAGGAACATAGGGCTCTCTTGCTGTTAACTTTAGTATAAAGGCTCCTGGAAGCGATTTCAATAAAAGTAGGTAAGGTGATAACCCCTAAAAACCGTCGGTGCAAACGATCGAAGGGAGTGTGGCGATTCATATTTGTTTGAATTCAAATGATTTATGGATTGCTTCGTCGCTAACGCTTCTTGCAATGACGATGTTTTTAGAGGCGCCCAGGTTTTTCCTTCCATAAAGGTTGCAGGTTGATATTTCTACAAAAAGCGAGTAAGGAATTTGTTTTTTTAAAAAATATGAATAAATAAATTTTATCAATGTACACATATAGTTTTAGTGGAGGAAAATAGGATATATGCCTTGACTGGCAAAGGTATAGGCAAAGTTTTTTGGTGAAAAATATCGTTAATTTTAGATTATAAATATTTATTATATTTTTATTTTATCAACAATAATATTAACATTTTTTAAATATTGCTTGATCAAAATAATCTGGAAGGATTATATATCACTTAAAAAGACGAAGGCCCTTGTGCCAAATTGTAATCAAAGCTATTTCAGATAAAAAAGGAGGCTATAGAAAATGAAATTGATAAGCAGCAAAAAAAAATTAAAGGGAAACTCATCCCTCACATATGCTCTGTATGCTTGTCTAGCCTCCGCCAGCTGTGAAGGTATGGAAGAAAAGAAAGCTGGATTAGATTCATATGACTGGAGCTATTTTATGAGAGAGTCTAATGATGATTCAGATGATTCTAGAGGTTCGGTAGATTATATTGTTGACGGTAGCAATGATAAACTGCCGAATAGTGGTTTATATCAATTGTCTCAATCTGAAATATTTCCTTTAGAAGAATGGGCAGATATCATAAATGGCAGCAAACCAATGCCGAAGAGTAACAGAAGGGTGCCAGTAGGATTCTTTGATGAAAAGGAATTTGAAAAAGGAGCATTGCGCGCTCCTGTAAAAAGAAATGCCCCGTCAGATGAAAGAAAAAAAGAAAAAAAGGCGAAAAAGAAAGGGCTATAGCCCTTTCTTTCCCATCTTCAGGAATTTATCCCGGCGCATCTGGACAAGCTTGCGCCCTTCATGAGCGGAAAGGGAGATGAGGGCCTGGTCAATGGCCTCTCCGGCGGAGCGGATGGCTATTTCAGGATGACGGTGGGCGCCACCCATGGGTTCTGCAATAATCTGGTCAATAACCCCCAATTTATAGAGATCTTGCGCCGTGATGCGTTGCGCTTCAGCGGCTTCTGGAGCCTTTTCAGCGCTTCGCCATAGAATAGAGGCGCATCCCTCAGGGGAGATAACCGAATACACGGCATGTTCCATCATCATGACAGTGTTGGCCGCGCCAATGGCGATTGCGCCGCCGGAGCCCCCTTCGCCAATAACAATGCTAATCAAGGGGACTTGAATCTTTAGACATGCTTCCGTGCTTCGGGCAATGGCTTCAGCTTGACCCCGCTCTTCAGCATCGATGCCTGGCCATGCCCCGTTGGTATCGATAAATGTAATGAGAGGAAGGTGGAACCGCTCTGCTAAATCCATCAGGCGGCGGGCTTTCCGGTAGCCCTCAGGGCGCGCCATACCAAAGTTATGGCGAATGCGCTCTTCCGTATCCTGGCCTTTTTGTTGACCGATAACCATGACAGGTTTGCCACGAAAGCGGGCGAGGCCGCCCACAATCGCCTGATCTTCACCAAAACAACGGTCTCCGGCAAGGGGTGTAAATTCTTCAAACAGGCTTTGAAGATAGTTAAAAAACTGGGGGCGCTCCGGATGTCTTGCAACCTTTACCTTTTGCCAGGGCGTTAAATTTGAATAAGCCTGTTTGAGAAGCTTGTCGGCCTTTTTTTGCAAGGTTGTAATTTCAGCAACAATATTCACCTTACCGGCATTATCCAAATGACGCAGTTCTTCAATTTTTTCTTCAAGTTCTGCAATGGAACGTTCAAAGTCTAAAAATACGGTCATAAGCCCTCTCTTGATTTTTGGATGGTACCGCCTTTGGGCGATAATGCCAATGGGTGATGGTGATTTACCAAATCCTTTAAATGGTCAGTGACCACGTGAGTATAGATCTGTGTGGTTGATAAATCAGCGTGGCCCAGCAATTTCTGAATGGACAGCAAATCTGCGCCATGGCTTAAAAGATGGGTCGCAAACGCATGGCGAATCACATGGGGGGATATTTTATCGGCATCGAGATTCGCTTTTAAAGCTAGTTCTTTTAGCAACTGCCCAAATCGCTGACGCGTTAAATGCCCTTCCTTGCTTGGGGAGGGAAACAGCCATTTCTCTGCAGAAGGAGCGGCCTTTTGCAGAAAAGAGGATCGAAGGGTTAAATAGGTTTGTAATGCGTTTGTGGCATGCTCACTTAAAGGAACAAGACGCTCTTTTCCGCCTTTGCCTTTGACCAGTAAATAAGGCTTGTTGGGGTGAACGGCCGTAAGAGGGAGCGTGACAAGCTCACTCACTCGCAAGCCGCTTGCATAAAGCGTCTCAAGCATGGCATATAGGCGGCATCCCTCAGGGTCAGTTTGGGCGCGGGCGGCCTCTAAAAGGCGCACGATATGTTCCTCTGACAATATTTTAGGTAAAGCACGCTTGTGACGGGGCGTATCAATAGTGGTTGTGGGGTTGCTGGCGACCCATCCTTCGGAAAGCAGGAATTGATAGAACTGCCGTAATGCCGATAAACGGCGGGAAAGTGTCGTTGCCTCACGGCCTTCCCGTGAGAGAGCCACGAGATAGGCGTTTACCTGCTGAGCTGTCACCTCCAGCAGGCCTTTTGTTGAGGGTGATCTCTCTTTTAAAAAAATATTAAAATGCTCTAAATCCCGGCGGTACGCTTCTATTGTATTTTGTGCGGCTCCTCTTTCGGCAACCAGCATTTCGAGAAAAGCATCAACCTCAGGCGATAACATCTGAATCTACTGCGGCAATCGGTCATTTGGGATGGACTTGACGACAGTCACGGATTTAGGGGGAATCCCGACGATCCCTAAAACGATAACACCCAGAATAGATAAGCATAATAATGAAATCCAGAATGTTTTAATCATGACGCTCATGGACAGTCTCCATTCGGCTCTATTGTTCTTCGCTATCATCAACAGTGTCAATGACATCAACCATATCGTCCAAATCTTCACCAAGATCAGAAGTATCTTCAATCAAGCCATCATTGTCATCATCTTCTTCATCAAGGTCTGCATCCAAATCAGCTGGCAGATCCAGATCTTCGATCAATAGATCATCTTCCATCGGTTTTGCAACGGCATCATCCACAACGGCGGTGCGTGTGCGTGAACGGCGGCCTGGTGTTTGAATTTCAAAAGTTTCACCGCATTTTGGACAAACAATCGGGCTGCGGCGCATATCATAAAACCGGGCAGTACAGCTTTGACAGGCCCGTTTCGTTCCCCACTCTAATTTAATCACGGTTTATCTCCTTATACATTATTTCTGGTAAATTCTATCAAATTGATAACATCATACCAGCCATTTGCCACGAGTTATGGGCATTTGTCAAAAACAAAAGCACTCATACCCGGAATTTTCTATATATTGCTTTACTATGGCCCCCATTCTATCGACCTGGATCTTTATTCTCAAGCCTCTTATCGCATTAACGCCCTATTAACCTTTTCATTGTTAGCCTGAAAACGTCCCGAAGGAGCAGAGCAATTGCTCACTATAGAATTATAAGCGTGTTTGTGACGGAGCCAGCCTATGAGAATGTTGTACTTGAAAAATATGGTAAGTGTTTCGGTTATATCTCTGGTATTTTCAAGTGGTGTGATTATCTCATCCCTGACATTCTCGGCGATTGCTATTGCGAAGATAAAAAAACAGGATGTTGAAGCGCCTCCTTCCAATGTCACGATAAGTATGGATAGGATTGCAAGTGTCCAGAATAGGTTGTTAAACTTGCTGGAAGCTCGTGAAGAATACCCTACTGATACAAATCGCAATTTTCTGAAGGCGGCGCCAGAAGCGGTAATCGGCAATAGGGTAAAACAAGAGGTAAAAGGCACAACTGCAAATGTGAAGAAACGGTTGATGCGGTTAGTAAGGGGCCCTGAAAGTCATAATCCTCCAGATAGCAGTTATGGTTCCCCGCAGATGGGGTTAGAATCGGATATATTAGATGAGTCGAGGATCTTCAATTTAGACGAACCGTCCATTTCCGAAGCGGAAATGCCAGAAGCCGAGCAGGATAGCCATGTAAATGAGACGGCCTTTAGGGAAAGGTCGCGAAAAGTGCTGACGACGATGCCTGTAAGTTATTTTGGTAGTCCCAGCACTATAAGGCCGAACCTCATTGAAGAGGAGGAGGGGGAGTATAATGAATCAAATCATCCTCCAAAAGAACCAAAACCGGCCCCTAACCCTTACGACCCTATAAACGAAGGCACATCAAAAGGAGGGCGACATAAAGGCCCCCACCTTCATTCTAAATCGGCGTCTGTCCATAACATTCCTATTATTAGAATGGGTGAAAATTATGAGGAAAGTGGTGGTCTGACGATTATTAAACCGTGGAATAACTAAACTTCTTATTGCAAAGTCCAAGCTATTGGGGGGGCAACAGATCGTTGCCCCTTTTTATTACGCTTCAAAAATAATACGGATGGTTTGAGAGGCTTAAATATAGTAAGTTCTTACAAAAGGGGAATTATGAAAAATCCAGTTTATTTAATGAAGTCAATTATGCCCCGGAGTTTGTTCGGGCGTTCCCTGATTATTTTGGTAACACCGTTGATTTTGGTTCAAGTTGTCTTAGGTTACATCTTTTTTGACCGCCATACAGAAACCGTTTTACGTCTTTTGTCCAATACCATTACGGGAGATATCCAAATGGTTGTGGAAATGGTGGAAGATGGACAGGATTTCCCCCGGGTTGCCGAGTTGGCCCATAAAAACCTGATGCTTGATTTAAAGCTTAGAGAAGGTGAGCATTTAACACGAAAAGGAATTTATAAATCCACCTGGCTTTATGGATTTATGGAGGATGCCTTGCTCGACAAGCTTAAATTGCCCTATTTCTTGCGGATGGACCAGGACAATATATATTTAGACGTTGAAGTCCGGCGAGGTGTTTTGCATTTTGAAACCCCCCGTAAGCGCTTATTCAGCCGGACGACTCCCTTAGTGCTCATTTGGACAACGGCTTCTGCTTTGCTCCTGTTTATTGTCGCTTCCTTGTTCATGCGCAATCAAATCCGTCCTTTGCGACGCTTAGGGGACGCAGCAGAGCGTTTTGGAAAGGGGCAAGATGTAGAAAATTATCGTCCTGAGGGGGCAACGGAAGTTCGTAAAGCAGGCGTTTCTTTTAACATCATGAGAGACCGTATTCGACGTCAATTAAATGAGCGCACGGAAATGCTGGCGGGCGTTTCCCATGATTTGCGCACTCCCTTGGCTCGCATGAAGTTACAATTGGCAATGATGCCTCCAAACCCAGAAGTTGTGAATTTATCTGAAGACGTGGAGCAGATGCAAATAATGTTGGAGGGTTATCTTGATTTTGCCAGAGGAGCGGGAGATGAAGCGCCTCAAAGTATTTTACTCTCGGAGTTTTTGCATGATTTAAAACTTAAATTCCGAAATACACCCCTTAAGATGACCATCGATTGCCCACCAGAGCTTAAAACGGAAGTAAAAGCGCAAATGTTTAAACGGTGTTTGACCAATTTACTGGTGAATGCGGAGCGGTATGCAGACCATGTCTGGATTGCAGCTCAATCCAGCGGGCGCTTCCTTGAAATAACTATTGACGATAATGGTCCCGGTATTCCGGAATCACAGCGCGAAGAAGTCTTTCGCCCTTTCTACCGACTGGATGTTTCCAGAAATCTGGAAACAGGGGGGGTAGGACTCGGCTTGAGCATTGCTCGAGATGTCATTCGGAACCATGGGGGGCAAATTCGCTTGAGCGGTTCCTCTCATGGAGGGTTGCGGGTCCATATCCGGTTGCCGCAATAGGGAAAACTTCCCTAATTCTAAAATAAATGATATAAAATATAGTTATGAATGCAGAAAAAATTACAATTACAGATAATGCAGCCCAGCAGATAGCGCGCCTTGTTGCGCTTGAAGGTGTATCACAAACATTGCGCCTGAGGATATCTGTCAGCGGGGGAGGGTGCTCCGGCTTTCAATATCACTTTACCCTGGATGATGTCCAAACCCCTGACGACCGGATATTTTTGAAAAATGACATCGCCGTCATTATTGACGAGATGTCACTAGGTCTGCTCGAGGTAGCTGTTGTTGACTATGTGGAGTATCTCACTTCCGCTCTATTTGTCATAAAAAATCCCAATGCCACT
>CAZXMD010000068.1:0-9488 GCA_964641635.1 uncultured Candidatus Finniella sp.
AAGTGTGGAAGGGGTTGAGCGGTATCCCATCAATATACGTTACCCGCTAAAGTGGCGGGACTCCATTGCAAAAATTCATCAATTTCCCCTTCTGACCCCGACCAAGGCGCTTATTCCCCTGGAAGCTGTTGCGGATATCCGGTTAGTTGACGGCCCCACCATGTTGCGCCTTGAAAATGCGCGCCCCAGTGGATGGGTGTATATTGATGTTCAAAATCAAGATATTGGTTCCTACATTCGGGAAGCCCAAAATTTTATTCAAGAAAATTTCAAGCTCCCCCCAAACTATGCTTTGACGTGGGCAGGGCAATATGAATCCATGCAGCGCGCCAACCAACGAATGTTGGTGATTGTTCCCCTCACACTGTTGAGCATATTCCTTCTCCTCTATGCCATTTTCCGCCGATGGGTGGAACCGACGCTCATCATGGTCACGTTGCCCTTCGCCGTCATTGGCGGATTTTGGCTTGTTTATATGCTGGGGTATCATTTATCCGTTGCAGTAGATGTCGGGTTTATTGCGCTTTCCGGTATTGCCGCGGAGTTTGGGGTTGTGCTCCTGATCTATCTCAATATGGCTATCAAACACGCCGAAGAAAAAGGAAAGCTAAGGTCGGTTAAAGAGTTGAGGCTAGCCATCATTAAAGGCGCCGTTCAACGGGTGCGGCCGAAATCCATGACCGTTGCCATTATTCTGGCCGGGTTGCTCCCCATTATGATTGGCTATGGCACGGGGTCAGATGTAATGAAAAGAATTGCAGCCCCCATGTTAGGAGGTATGGTTACAGCCCCCCTCTTTTCCATGTTTGTAGTTCCTGCGGCCTATTTTCTCTTCCAGAAATGGAAGCGGGCGCTGTAAGGTTACGTCCATTTTAGAGGTGGGTTGCCGAGAGTGTCAGACCTGAATTTTCTTCTTTATCCTCAAACCGTGGGGGTAAATTATAGGTAGGGTAAGGGATGATTACCAGATGAGCAAATTCAAGGCGAATTTCTGTTAACAAAGTAACGGGCCTGAACACCAAGCTTCCAATGAGCGTTTCCTCTTCATCCGGTTCTTCATGATAATGATGCAAAAAGAGGTTGAACTCCTTAATAAACCCGGAAGAAAGATCGATGCGACGCTCAATGCGCGGTGATTCTGTCGTGACACCATCAACCACAAGGGAGACTTCTTCTCTTTCTATGTGTTTATCTCTATAGGTTACGAGTCCGGTTAACTTTGTTTTTTCAAACCAGATTTCATTGATAATGTAACAGGGCACCGTTAACTTCTCTGCGGCCTGGGCATTTGCAGAAAAGGTATACAGCAAGAGAACCACACAAAA
Organism: uncultured Candidatus Finniella sp.; assembly: GCA_964641635.1. Classification (GTDB taxonomy): domain Bacteria; phylum Pseudomonadota; class Alphaproteobacteria; order Paracaedibacterales; family VGCI01; genus VGCI01. The sequence goes on from CAZXMD010000068.1 coordinate 1,326, forward strand.
TAAAACATGTTTCATGAATAATAATCTCCCAGAATTATGGTGTTAGCTTCTCATTCCTTATCACCCTCCCTCCTACTTTCTCAATTGTTATTTTTTCATCTCAGAACTTGCAAAAAATCTCATCGCGAGCGACCGAAGGGAGCCTGATGATATCGGTTATAGGACCCTCTACCTTGCTTCTGAGGAATTCAGGTTAATAACCGGCATTGCGCTGCTTATTGATGGAGGCTACATGGCACGTTAGGAACAAAGAAAATTAATATCGCTGATTCTTACTCAGGATTCTTTGATCCCTCTTTCACAAAATCAGAAGTCTCACTCAAGATCTCTTTAAAGCGTGCTTGAATTGATTTAATAATTTGTTCATTTGATTGTGTAATGACAGAATTTGTAGCCCGTATATGACTGATCATTTCGTCCGCTGTTGCTTTAGCGGCTTCGGCTTGGCTAGAGACTTTCTCTTCCAAAGGAGCATTCGAGAAGCCATGTTTTACATGCTTGTTCATATGGCCCGTAACTTTCTGAGCATATTGATTGTGCATTTTCAGCAGAGATTGCGCCGTTTCTGTTACAACTCTTTGGGTTGCATTCACCAACTGCATATTTTTTTGATAGCTGGACAGAAGAGCCCCCATGCTAATCCCTGGAAATTCGAATGTCTTGAAAGCGCTGAAATCTTGCCCCAAGAACGGCGGTATAGTTGATTTTTTAGACATCCTCTGTTCTCCTGTTACCGTTAACTAGATGCGCACTTCCCTCCGCCCCACTTTCAAGGGGAGAGCCTATTTAATTCTCCATTCCTGATTTTACCTTAAAAAGAATTAATATTTCCTTTATGAAGCGTGTGTTATGCAAACTTTAGATTAGCAATACAACTTATCAATGAAACCTCAACCCTACCCCTGATCAGCAATAATAGGATTATTGCTACCTTAGATTAGCTCTCTTTTAGCCTTATTCATTAATCTGCGTGGAGTTATCTAATTTAACCTTTGAAGCTTTAATAAGGTGGCAGTTCAAAGGATTCCATATGCGCCCTTCATTTAAATCGAAGTTTTCTGCAATAATTACTGCGCCATCCAAAGCGTCAAAGTCAGCCAATAGCTTGAAGTTTCTAGCCTTGATATAAGCAACGCCTTCTATGATCGTATCTCGACTTATAACGGCACACTCTTCAACTGCTTCCAACCCTCCCTTGCAAAGGGTTAAGCTACCATTGCCACTCATAATCATCATAGTAGGACCGTAATAGTTGGTATAGGTTTCGTTGCCTGATTTAATCCCTTTATCTTTCCACCTTACCTTTATTTCATTCATTTTTGAAATTAATGAAAAATGTTCCATTGTTAGTGCATCAAGCTCCCTAATAACCAATTGGTCGCTACTCTGAAATGGTGGGTTGTATAAATTTTTTCCCATCAAGTATTCTTGCATCTGATCAATATAGGGCTTTAGATATTCCTTTCGAAGATTACAGTTAATCAACAATAGATCCTCATAAAGAGGGGTGGGGGTATGGAGAAGCTGCACACGTCCACCCCCATGGCAGAATACCCTGAAAAACGATAATACTTGGCTTGGATTATCTCCATCAATGAGTTGGTCAACAGCTCGTTGGATATACTCTCCTTTTTCATTACTCACAAGCTTGAAACCTACAAAGGTAGAAGATGCTAATTGGTTGAGTTCTTCCAGATGGCTACCCCATTCTGGCAAAAGTTCAGGATGGGGAAAGGGTTGAGGTTGTTCTAGGAATGTTTTTACAAAAAGATCAAATTTCTCACTAATGTTAGTATCTTCTACTGATTCATAGATTGGTTCTTCAATAAATTTACCAAATCGTAAGGCGTATAACATATTGTACCAAGGGTGTCCTTTCTCAGCTAATTTTTTAAGGACCATTTTTCCAAGATCTGGATCGTAGAAAGGATTTGGATAGCGATCAAACTCATAGCAAGATAGGCTAAGCAAATCTACGCCCTTCAATTTAGATATAAGGGAGGCGCTTTCATTAAACATCTGATGAAGGATATTTTCCCTCAAAATGTCATTTAATTCTTTAGGATTATGTCCCCTTAAGCGGATCATAAAACTATTCCAAGAACACAATAGTTCTGCTGCCTTTTGGGCTTGCTGGTCACTGCAATAGATCTTTATATGTTCACCACGTAGAGCTGCTCGAGCATAACTGTAAAAGGCTTCAATATATGCCTCCTCTTGTTCGTGAATAAGGGATGTGGCTTGGCTGAACAAAGTAAAAGCATCAGGAAATTGATCTGTTGAAATTTTATTATCCAGGAGCCCTCCTATCTTTCCAAGGCATAGAGGTAAGCCACACCTTATCACATATTGAGCAATAGAAGGATTATTCCAACTCTGGCAAACCAAAGAGAGGTTGTAAAATTGAGATGTAGGCAAAAAAGAAAATAAGTAGGATAAAAGCTCAGAAGGAAGATTTAATGTAACAGCGCCAGGAGAAGAAAACCCATGTTTACGCTCTTGGTTGAATTGCGCAAGAGCTATTATTTTACTTAATTCAGATTCAATTGCAATATGGACAGCTTCATTAACTTGTTCCATTGTTGGATTACAGCCAAGTACAGCTGCTAAACATAAGCTATGTTCAATTTGTTTGGCAGTTGGGGTATCGAAAGACGTTGACCTTAAGTGAAAGCTATGTTCAATCTGTGCAGCTGACGCCCTCACAATCCTTTTGCTCAGATATGGCTCTTCTGCAAGACGAACAGCTTCATTAATTTGATCTACCGTTGGGGTATGACCCAGTTCATCCGCTAAACGAAGGCTGTGCTCGATTTGTATGGGCCTTGCATCATCAATTCGCTTCGTTGCATCAGGTTCGGTTGCAAGCCGTAATAATTCATCGATCTGTTCAACACTGGGGGGATGACGAAGTATATTTGTCAAACGCAGACAACCATCAATTTGCGCAACGGTTGGGATATGGCCTAATTCTACTGTCAGACTAATACTATGCGTAATCTGTTCGTTAGTTGGGGCGTGACCAAGCTCTGCTGTCAAACGAAGGCTATGATCAATTTGAATAAGGGTCGCATCATATATACCAATTTTTCTAAGGCGGACTGCTTCGTTAACTTGCTCAACAGTTGGGGTATGGCCAAGCTCTGCTGTCAAACGAAGACTATCCTTAATCTCGTCAGAGTTAGGGACATGCCCAAGTTCTTTTGTTAAACGAAGGCTATGATCAATTTGGGTAGAGGTTGCATCATATATGCCACTGTTTCTAAGGCGGACTGCTTCATTAATTTGCTCAACAGTTGGGGCATGGCCAAGCTCTACTGTCAAACGAAGGCTATGATCAATCTGTGCAGGGGTTGCATCAAAAATTCTTCTGCTTTCATCAGTTTCTGTTGCAAGACGCAATGATTCTATAATTTGCTCTCTTCGGGGAGTATAACCAAACCGCACTGCCAAACTGACACAATGTTCAACCTGTTCAGTAGTTGGGGTATGACTAAGAATTTCCTTTAGGTAAAGACTATACTCAATTTGCTGAAGTGTAGCATTTTCAATCAACTTGGTAGAGTCGGCATGTGTTGCAAGGCGAACCGCTTCATTAACTTGTTCAGCTGTTGGACTTCGACCTGAAGATTCTATTAAACGGATAGCATGTTTGTGCCACGTTACAGAGTTCAAATCCTCACCTGATATCGCATTATGATCATAACAATTGGTAGCCTTTAACCGTTCAATAATTCGTTCTAAATATTGCTTGGATAAAGATGCATCAACTAAGTATTTATGGGAAGCAAAAGGGAATATGCTGTCAAATCTTGTTACACCGCAATAAAATGAAATACATTCCAAGTGTTCATGCAACTTCCTGGGCTCATTAAAAAATTTTTCACTTTCTTTTTGTGAAAATTCCCAAATGTGGCTCTCAGTTGGGTATAATTGTGACAATACACTCACAAGCGTTTGTATACTTTCCTTTTCTTTGCCCTTCACAGCCAAGAAAATGTTGTCAATCCTTTCTTTCCTTTTATGGACAGCAATTACATAATTGCATATATCCAATATGTTTATAAAACGACTTTCTGCACAACGCTTTTTAACAGCCTGTTCGACCCAGAAACGGGCAGCAAGGTCATTTTTAAATGTGAGTTGTTGTTTAGCTTCAACACAGGCCACGTAAAAAGCAAGTTGTTCAGGGGGCAGGTCATTTACACTTGGGTTGGGCTCTTTGTAAATGAATCCTTTTTCTTCCATTCGAGCAAGATTTCTACCAGACTGTTCAATTCCCAGTTCACTCGCTTTCTTAAACCAAGTGTACGCAAGAGGTAACTTACCTTCTTTCCATACGATCATCGCAAAATTATGCATCGATTTAGAGTGATTGAACATAGCTAATGCATAGAAAGTCTCTCGAGCGACCTTGGTAGATTGCTCGGTGGTATATATAGAAATTTTATGATCCCGAAATTTTAAGGCTTCTTGGTAAGCATCTTCAAAGCTGTAGGAAGATTCAGTGGCTTCACTTTGTAAGCGTACTTGAAAGATTGGCTTTTCCTGACCAGGAATTGATTGTTGATCGGTTGCCAGTGTTGCCAGACTCAGGTATGCAGTAATGAAAAGTAAAGCCATATGGCTTGTTAATTTAACACGGAGGGACATTCTTTTTCTCCATAAACAAATCTTTAAAATATTTACTTAGACTACTCCAAGCCTCACAAAAGCATCTGTAAGATACAATGAACCGTGATGTTGATAGAGAATTATTACCCTAACCTAAGATAAAAGTAAAATATCGCGTCACAGATTCCCTCTATCCACAAAGCCAGGAACCTGAGATAATGGACAACAGTAAAAAATGATTTATATAAGTTCACTTACGCATGCGTCGTTTTAGAAAAGCCAAGATTGTTGCAACTTTAGGGCCAGCAAGCTCTTCCTCAGAAATGATTTCGAACCTGTTTTCAGCTGGCGTAGACGTTTTTCGGCTCAATTTTTCCCATGGTTCCCATGAAGCCCATCAGAAAACAGTCTCCATCATTCGCATCCTGGAAAAGAAGGTCGGCCGGCCTATTGGGATTTTAATGGATCTCCAGGGACCTAAACTGAGGGTTGGCGCTTTTACCCATGGCCACGTGACCCTAAAACCAGAAAGTACATTTCGGCTAGACATGGACGAAACACCGGGCGATGAAACCCGCGTTCACCTTCCTCATCCCGAGCTATATTCCTGTTTAGAGGTCGGAACAGACCTCCTGTTGGATGATGGAAAATTGAGACTGCGCGTCCTCTCCTGGGGAAAAGATTTTATCAACACAGAAGTGGTCCTTGGGGGAGTCTTGTCAGATAGAAAGGGCTTGAATGTACCCGGCGTTATCCTACCAATTTCCGCCATGACGACAAAGGATCGAACGGACTTAGCCTTTGGATTGACACAGGATGTGGACTGGGTTGCTTTATCTTTCGTTCAACGCCCGGAAGATATTTTAGAGGCCCAAAACCTTATTCAAGGAAAAGCCAAAATCATCGCCAAGCTGGAAAAGCCCATGGCCATTCAATACCTCAATGAGATTATTGATTTGGCAGATGGCATTATGGTGGCCAGAGGAGATTTGGGGGTTGAAATGGCGCCGGAAGATGTTCCCAGCATCCAAAAGCGTATTATCCGACAATGCCAGGAAGCCGGGAAACCCGTAATTGTCGCAACTCAGATGTTAGACTCCATGGTCTCAAGCCCCTCCCCCACCCGCGCAGAAGCTTCAGATGTTGCAACAGCCATATATGATGGCGTTGACGCCGTCATGTTATCCGCAGAGTCCGCTTCAGGCAAGTATCCAGTAGAAGCTGTGTCAATGATGGACCGCATTATTTATCGCGTAGAACAGGATGATATTTATGCTCAAATGATTAAAGCAGCGCGCCCCGAACCACGCCCCTGTATTCAAGATGCCATCACAAGCGCAGCACGACACATCGCCCATACTATTGATATTGTAGCCATTGTCACGTTTACGGATTCAGGCGCAACAACCTTAAGAGCAGCCCGGGAACGACCGGATGTAGCGATCATTGCCGCAACGCCCACCTCAACAACGGCACGGCGGTTGACGCTGGTTTGGGGCGTTCATCCCATTATGACATCCGATATCCACACCTTCTCCGAGATGGTCAATAAAGGATGCCAAATTGCTTTCGACCAAGAGTTTGCCAAACAAGGGGAGCTTATTATTGTAATTGCAGGAGTGCCCTTTGGCGTATCCGGGGGCACCAATATTTTACGCATTGCCAAAATTGAAACTTTTTCAGAGGATAGTTAAAATGACATCAACTTTATCTGCTCAAAAAACTCCTCAAACAATGAATAAAATTGATTCGGCATCCCTTCCCCGGTGGGACCTTGCTGACTTTTATACTTCTTTAAAAGACCCCCAGATTCAAGCTGACCTGGATCACGCTGACGCAATGACAAAAGCTTTTGCATCAACCTATGGGGAGAAATTTAACGCATCTGGCCCTTGGACAACCACAGAATTGCATCAAGCCATTCAAGATTACGAAAAAATTGATGAACTCTTGGGAAAACTTGTCAGCTATGGGTATTTACTTTTTGCAACAAATGTCAACAATCCTCCCGTTTTACAATTTTTTCAAATGATTCAGGAGCAATCAACAACCATTTCCTCTCATCTTATTTTCTTTACCCTTGATCTTAACAAACTTGAAGATGAAAGATTGGAAAAAGCCTACAAGGAAAGCTTAGAACTTGCCAGATATAAACCCTGGATTGATAATGTTCGCCTCTTCCGTCCCCATCAATTATCTGCAGATTTAGAGAAACTGCTGCATGAAAAAGCTGTGACAGGACGCAATGCTTGGGTCCGTTTGTTTGAGGAAACCTTGGCCGGAATGAAATTCACCGTTGATGACCAGGAGCTGGCCCTTGCTCAAATATTGGACCGGATAGGGCATAAGGAAGCCCATATTCGCCAAGAGGCCGCTCAAGCGCTCTCTAAAGGGTTGGTGCAAAACGCCTCTCTTCTGACTTTGGTCACGAATACATTGGCAAAAGACAAAGAAATAGAGGATCATTGGCGCCTGTTTCCGCATCCTGTGGCTGCCCGAAATTTATCCAATCAAGTTGAAGACGAAGTCGTGGATGCCCTTGTAACAGCTGTGAAAGGAAGCTATGGGCGTCTTTCGCATCGATATTACGCCTTAAAGACAAAGTGGCTGGGTTTGAAAAAATTAGAATATTGGGATCGCAATGCCCCCTTACCGGAAACTGACGATACACTGATCCCTTGGGACGAAGCCAAAGAAACTGTGCTTGACGCCTATCATAACTTTCACCCTGAAATGGCGAAGATTGGCCGTAATTTCTTTGATAAACCCTGGATTGACGCCCCTTCTCAAATTGGGAAAGAGTCAGGAGCCTTTGCGCATCCCACCGTACCAAGCATCCATCCTTATATTTTATTGAATTATAATGGAAAAATACGAGATGTCATGACGTTAGCTCATGAGCTTGGCCATGGAATTCATCAGGTTTTGGCTGCTGACCAAGGGCTTTTACTATCAGGAACCCCTCTGACGATTGCAGAAACCGCCTCCGTTTTCGGCGAGATGTTAACGTTTAAAGCCTTGCTGGCTAAAACGACATCCCCTGAACAACGCCGCAGCCTCCTTGCCTCTAAAGTTGATGATATGCTGAATACGGTCGTACGCCAAGTTGCTTTTTTCGAATTTGAACGGACCATTCATGAACGCCGCCGCAAAGGGGAGCTGACAACAGAGGAAATTGGGGATATCTGGCTTAAAACACAGAAGGAAGCTTTGGGAGAAGCTGTCAACATTGATCCGATTGTGCGACCTTTCTGGGGATATGTTTCCCATTTTATTCATGCGCCTTTCTATGTTTATGCCTATGCTTTCGGAGATTGTTTAGTCAATTCACTATACTCCGTTTATGAATCCCAACATCCAAACTTCGCAGAGCTTTATATTGACCTTCTAAAAGCTGGCGGCTCAAAGCGTTATCCTGAACTTTTGAGGCCGTTTGGACTTGATGCTAAAAACCCGGCCTTCTGGCAGCAAGGATTGAACGTAGTCGCCGGATTTATTGATGAGCTGGAACGAATCGGACAAAAAGATAAACTAAATATTCTAGTGGTA
>CAZXMD010000069.1:0-9392 GCA_964641635.1 uncultured Candidatus Finniella sp.
CAGCTTTACGGATGGAGCCAACAAGGCCGCCGTCGAGTTCAACTTCAATACCCTTATCTAAAATGGCGGAAATGGTTCCCGTTACGACATCGCCTTTTTTGATATTGGCTAGTCCTGTTGAGAATGAATCCTGCTCAAGCTGTTTAACGCCTAAGCTGATACGTTCTTTTTCTGCATCAATATCAAGAACCTTAACTTTAATGACCTGGCCCTTTTTGTATTCTGCTAGAGCCTCTTCTCCAGATTGAGACCAGGAGAGATCGGTCAGGTGAACCATGCCATCCAGGTCATCAGAGACACCGACGAACAAACCAAACTCGGTAATGTTCTTCACTTCACCTTCGAGAATATTGCCAATAGGATGATTATCCTTAAACTTTTGCCAAGGGTTTTCCTGGCACTGTTTTAAGCCAAGACTGATGCGACGTTTGTTCATGTCAACATCTAGAACCTGAACTTCTACTTCCTGGCTTGTGGAAAGAATTTTTCCGGGGTGGATGTTCTTCTTGGTCCAGCTCATTTCAGTGACGTAAATCAATCCCTCAACAGCTGGTTCTAATTCTATGAAAGCCCCATAGTCCGTTACGTTGGTAACAACGCCACGTAAGCGATTTCCGATCTGGTAGCGCTCTTCAACGCCTTTCCATGGATCTTCTGCAAGTTGTTTCATGCCCAAGGAGATGCGTTGATTCTCGCGGTTAAAGCGGATGACCTGGACCTGGATGCTTTCCCCGACTTTTAAAACGTCGTTTGGATGATTGATCCGCCGCCAGGAAATATCAGTTACATGAAGCAAACCATCAACTCCGCCCAAATCAATAAAGGCGCCATAGTCGGTAATATTTTTCACGATACCTGTTAAGATCTGGCCTTCAGAGAGATTGGAGACAAGTTCAGTCCTGGCTTCAGCACGTGTTTCTTCAAGAACTGAGCGGCGAGAGACAACGATGTTGCTGCGCGCCTTATCCATCTTCAACAATTTGAAGGGCTGAACAATATTCATGAGAGGGGTAATATCACGGATTGGCCGGATATCCACCTGGCTACCGGGCAAGAAGGCAACAGCCCCGTCGAGATCGACTGCAAAGCCGCCTTTAACTTTCCCAAAGATGACACCATTAACCAGAAGGCCATCCTGGTAGGATTTATCAAGCTCACCCCAAACGGCTTCACGGCGTGCTTTTTCAACGCTTAAAAGAGCTTCGCCATTTTTATCTTCCATGCGCTCAACATACACATCAACGGTGTCTCCAACGCGCAGCTCTACGGTACGTCCATGACCGGAGAATTCTTTCATGGGGACGCGCCCTTCAGATTTCAAGCCGACATCGATGATTGCAATATCGTTATGAATGCCAACGATCAGTCCCTTGACAACACTTCCTTCAAAACTTTTTTTACCGGCAAGGGAGTTTTCTAAAAGGGTGGCGAAATCTTCATTGGAGGAATGAGCGGATTCAGTAGGCGTGTTGGTTGTTGATGTTTTGATCATGTTAGTGGTTAAATCCTTAAAAAATATGGTTAGAGGTTAATAATATCGAGCTAAATGCCCCCTGATTGAAGCAAGCAGTTTTCAACGTATAGTGCCGCTTTAGTACATGCTTCATCAATTGTCAAGTCTGATGTGTCTATTATAATAGCATCTGGAGCTGGAGTCAAAGGCGCAATTTTCCTGCTTGCATCACGGCGGTCTCGCTCTGCAATTTTTTGGGAGATTGAGGAGACCACTTCAAAGCTTGCATCAGAACGTATTTGGGTTTCCAATAGGCGTCGTTGGTTCCGGATTTCCGGACGAGCTGTTATAAAAAGTTTGCAGTCCGCTTCCGGGCAAATCACTGTTCCAATATCACGTCCATCGAGAATAGCCCCTTTATAGGGAGCGGTGACCGAGTGGCAGAAACTTCGTTGCAGATCATTCAAAATCGTGCGCACCTCATTGAGTACGGCAATTTGAGAGGCGACGGCAGCAATTTCTTCTCCACGCAATTCATGGTCATCAACATTTTCTATCTTAATTGTGTGGGCAATATTGCCAACAGCTACGGCATCGGTTGGGGCAACTTTCTCGGCAATGACAGCTTTAGCAACCGCCCGATAAAGCAGCCCTGTATCTAGATAAAGGAGATCAAATTTCATCGCTAAATATTCTGAAATTGTTCCTTTGCCTGCACCTGCAGGGCCATCTATGGCAATAATCATGGCGTTCCTAATACTTATTTTTTCCATTTCATAGCACAAAGTGTTACACTTTATCTATCATTATGTATATTGTTCTGTTGTTATTGATTGTTTTAGGTGCATATTTTTACCAAGGTGAAATTTAAGGTTTAACAAATGCATATAGCGCTTATCATTTCTTCCCTTTTACCTGGAGGAGCTGAACGTGTTTTGTCACAATTGGCAAATGGGTGGATATCACACGGATACAAAATAACGATAATAACATTTTCTAGTCCAGCTGATTTGCCTTTTTACCATCTTGATGAGCGGGTTTGTTTACATCAACTGGATCAGTTTGCAAACCGAGAGGGTTCTTTGCTTTGGCGTTTAAAGAATATTGTCAAGCGTATCTTAAAGCTTCGTCAGGCCCTGAAGCGTGTGAAGCCAGATGTCATTATCTCTTTTATGGATGTGGTCAATATCACAGCGCTTCTTGCAAACGCTAGGTTGCAGATCCCCATTATTGTGTGTGAGCGGACGCACCCCCGGTATTACCAGTTGCCTGCTCTCTATAACAGATTGCGGCTTCTGACCTATTCGTGGGCGGACAAAGTCGTTTCTCAAACAGCGTCAGCCTCTGGATATTTTTCAAAGATTCCTCATAGCAAAAAGGCTATTATTCCAAATTATGTTAAAAAACCTGCGCGCCAAAAAAAAGAGGCGGATATTTTAAGGCCCGTGCGAAACATTATTTCTGTTGGACGCCTTTGTCCCCACAAAGGGTTTGGGGCGCTCATCACTGCTTTTTCTGAGATTGTGCTGCAAAAACCGGATATTACCCTCACAATTTATGGGGAAGGGGCGGAACGGCAAAATCTGGAATCTCTCATCCGGGAGCTTAACTTGACGGCATCTGTCTTTCTTCCGGGAACGGTTCGGGACGTTGAGGGGGTTATGTACCAGGCCGACCTTTTCGTTTTTCCCTCTCACTATGAAGGGTTTCCCAACGCCTTGTGTGAAGCCATGGCAATGGGGCTGCCGGTGATCGCCTCCAACTGCTCCGGCAATATTGATATCATGCGGGAGGGAGTAGATGGGCGTCTCTTTGGAGTGGGAGATGTGGCGCAACTGATAAGGCTAATGGAGGAATTAATTGAAGATGGTCCTCAACGTGTCAGGCTATCTGAAGGCGCTCTGGATTTACCTGGTAGATTTAGTGAAGCATCCGTTCTCCAAAAGTGGGATGCGGTTCTGGCCGAAGTTGCCGGATTTTGAGAATTGTAAAGAATGGGGATACCCCAAGGTCTTCATTTATGATAGGTAATAAATACATAGTAATCTTTTAAAGTAACGTTGATGTTTTCCCTATTTGAGCGGCTGATAGCCTATCGGTATTTGCGTTCTCCCCGGCAGGAGGGGTTTATATCGGTCATCGCAGGCTTTTCTTTTGTTGGCATAGCCTTAGGCGTCGCGACCTTAATTATTGTCATGTCCGTGATGAACGGATTTCGCCAGGAACTTCTAACCCGTATCATTGGGATGAATGGACATATTACCGTCCAGTCACCGGCGGGCCCGTTGATGGACTTTGATGACCTTGCGGCTAAAGCCCGAACAGTGCCTGGGGTGACCTCAGTCTTTCCGGTTGTTGCCCAACAGGCTATGCTCATGTTCAAGTCGCAAGCCCGGGGCGCGTATGTTCATGGAATTCGCGCAAATGACCTCAAACAGCGGGATATTATTGCCAACAACATGAAGGCTGGAAGCCTTGAGCCTTTCGGAAAATCAGATGATCCGGCGCGCCCTAGTGACTCCGTGATTATGGGTCGCCGGTTGGCGGACAGCTTGGGGTTACGTATTGGAGACCGCTTTAATCTGGTGAGTCCTGAAGGGAACGTAACGGCTTTTGGGACAATGCCACGCCAGAAAAGTCTGACCTTGACGGGTGTCTTTGAAGTTGGCTTTCACGAATATGATAAGACAGTCCTCTTTATGCCGCTCGATACCGCCCAAAGTTTCTTTAAGGTGGGCCAAGGGGACAAGAGAGGGGCATCTGTGTTAGAGGTTTTTGTGCAAGACCCAGACAAGGTGGCCGAATACGGGTTTCTCCTTCAGCACGCCCTGGGTGATCAGGTTCTCATCACGGACTGGCAACACATCAGTACGAGCTTTTTCCAGGTTGTCCAGGTCGAACGCAATGTTATGTTCATTATCCTCACATTAATTATTCTTATTGCTGCCTTTAACATCGTTTCCGGGTTGATCATGCTGGTCAAGGACAAAATGCGCGATATCGCCATTATGCGCACCATGGGGGCAACACGGGGTACAATTATGCGTATTTTCTTCTTAACGGGCGCTACCATTGGCATTACGGGAACGCTCACCGGTGTGGCGGGCGGATTGGCTTTTGCGCTGAACATAGAGACCATACGTCGATGGCTGGAACGATTGCTGGATATGGAACTGTTTAATGCGGAGATTTATTTCCTGACCCAAATGCCTTGCAAAGTTGATGGGGGAGATGTGGCAGCGACAGTTCTTATGGCTTTGGGGTTGTCCTTTTTAGCAACCATATATCCCTCTTGGCGGGCAGCGCGCCTTGACCCTGTGGAGGCATTGCGACAATGACAGCGACTCTTGAATTAGAAAAAATCACGCGAAGCTTTCAGCAGGGCGACGAAGTTATTCAAGTTTTGAAGAGCATTGACCTTAAAATTGCCCCTGGAGAGATTGTCGCCCTTGTTGGACCAAGTGGGGCTGGAAAGACGACTCTACTTCAGATTGCGGGATTGCTAGAATTGCCAAACGGGGGCACGGTCATAATGAATGGGCGGGATTGTAATAATTTAGCCGATGGTGAGCGCACAGACCTGCGGCGTGAGTTTGCCGGGTTTGTTTATCAGTTTCACTATTTATTACAAGAGTTTTCAGCTTTAGAGAATGTTAAGCTCCCCTTGCTGATTGCTGGTAAAACGCGCGCAGAAGCCAAGGTTCGCGCCGAGGATTTATTAGGAAGGCTGGGATTGAGTCATCGTTTGCATCATCGTCCCATGAAACTGTCCGGTGGGGAGCAACAGCGTGTGGCTATAGCACGAGCGATTGCCAATGAACCAAAAATTTTACTGGCAGACGAACCGACGGGAAACCTGGATATGGTAACGGCTGAGACCGTCTTTAACGAGATGGTCAAGCTGGTTCGGGATACAGGCCTGTCCGCATTGGTCGCGACCCACAACCTGGATCTGGCTGCAAAAATGGACCGTTCCGTCCGTTTGATAGAGGGAAATCTGGTTTCAGAGTAAGGCTCTTACCTCTCTCACAAGGGGAGAGGTAAGACATAGATAAAAAAGAAAGTAAGGACAATGCGCTTATCAAAATATTTTTTACCAACTCTCAAAGAAACGCCAGCAGAGGCGCAGATTGCCTCCCATCGACTGATGTTGCGGGCAGGAATGATCAATCAGACTACATCCGGGATATATACATGGCTGCCATTGGGTTTGCGGGTGATGGAGAAGATTGAAAAGATCATCTGTGAAGAACAGGACCGCATCGGGTGTCACAAAGTATTGATGTCGACCATCCAACCGGCCGAGTTGTGGCGTACGAGCGGCCGTTATGAAGATTACGGTAAAGAGATGCTGCGCTTCCGAGACCGCCATGAACGGGAGATGCTTTATGGCCCAACCAACGAAGAGGTCATTACCGACATTATCCATCAATATCTCAAGAGTTACCGCCAGGTCCCTCAAGTTCTGTACCAGATTCAATGGAAATTTCGGGATGAAGTCCGTCCCCGTTTTGGCGTGATGCGGGGCCGTGAGTTCCTGATGAAAGACGGTTACTCTTTTGACATTGATTTTGAAAGCGCCAAAAAGACTTATGAGCGCATCTTTGAATCGTATTTACGCACTTTTGCCCGCATGAACCTGACTGCGATACCCGTGCGGGCCGACAGCGGTGCGATCGGGGGGGACATGAGCCATGAGTTTCAGATCGTGGCCCCAACAGGCGAAAGCGGCATTTATTATGACGCTGCTTTTGATAACCTCACCTTAGAGCAAATGACCTTAGAAAATGTGGGCAATCTTTATGCAGCGGCGGATGAGAAGCATGACCCGGCCACATGTCCGCTTGCTGCGGATCAATTAAAAAGCGCTCGTGGCATTGAGATTGGTCATATTTTCTATTTTGGAACGAAATATTCCGAACCGTTGGGAGCCAAAGTTGTAGGGCCGGATGGTCAAATGATTACGCTGGAGATGGGGTCTTACGGTATTGGCGTTTCAAGGCTTGTTGCGGCTATCATTGAAGCCAATCATGATGACCAGGGCATTAAATGGCCAGAATCCGTTGCGCCTTTTAAGGTGGGCTTGCTCAACCTCAAAATGGGGGACAAGCGCGCTGAAACTATAGCGGCGTCTATTTATCACACCTTATGCCAGAAGGATGTCGAGGTGTTATATGATGACCGGGATGAAAGGGCAGGGACCAAATTTGCCGATATGGATCTGATTGGGTTGCCCTGGCAATTGATCATTGGTGCTCGGTCTGTTGAAGCCGGAACGGTTGAGGTCAAGAACCGCCGTACAGGGATGCGGGAAGAATTGCCCCTTGAGGCGGCTCTGGAACGGGTATTGGGGTGAGGGGAGTATTGCTGGTTCACCTTTTCCCACCCTATCCGCAGCAGATTGCCACTGATCGGGCACTTTTGAAACATACAAGGGGTCGTCTCCTCAAAATATAATGGCATCTATGCAACACCACAAAATAATCTAAAATTTAAGATAAAATTGAACTTGTCGCCTTTCGTAAATATACCGTAGGCTATATATATGGGGACGGGTCAGGTAGAGGAGGGTGGTTCAATGTCAAAGAAAGCCGTCGTTTTCGGATCATTATTCTCATTTCTGTTGGTAAATTCGGCATTGGCGGAAACGCCCAACTTTCAATCCGGTTTTTTAGTCGGTGGGGATATTGGAGGCTCTTACGGGACAGGAACGTTTAATGCGAGCTTTAGGGATGGGAGGCCCGCAGTTCCTGAGGGTACAGTTTCAGGAAGCGCCTCTAATTCTGCAGGACTAGTTGGCGTCATTGGGGGATATCGTTTTGTTTCCGATCAGGGATCTACGTTTGGGATAGATATTTCGGCCAATTATTTGTCCGGCAATGAGCTTAAGAAGCGCTTTAAACAGACAGGTTCTCCTTTCGATAATCGGCTGAAACGCGATTTTAACGTTGTCCCCGGTTTTAGCTTTGGAAAAATTATTTATGATCAATTTCACATTGCTCTGGGTATGGGGTTAGGAATTACTCAAGTGAAGCATCGTGTTGATAATATTCTGGCAAATACTTCTGTTTCTTCTTCGCAAACAGCCCTTGGCTTTGTCCCTTCCGTTGGCGCCGAATATGCCTATACAAAAAATATTTCGTTCATTGGCAATGTGAGCTATGAAATGTACCGCAAAGTGAATTCCAATTTTGGACAGAACGTTGCGCCCGGCGTACCCGGAAGCGGCTACTGGTCGGCCATAAAACCCAAGTTTCTGACACCAAAAGCCGGAATTATTTATAGGTTTTAGGTTGTGATATACCCCCCACCCGGCGCTTTGCGCCCATGGCGGGTGAGGGGCTCATTGGTCATTAATAGAGAGGTTCATCATGAATTTTAAGGCAAGGCAGTCTTTTGGGCTGTTTCTCATACTTTCCACGTTAATGGCAAGTAGCGCCTATGCAACACAACAAAGCGTGATTAGTTATCATTTTGGGCGAAATGTTGATCCAAGTACAGCTGCAGTTTTTGTTCATGATGATGCAAAATTCCTTGAATATAAAAATCAAGTCCAGCCTCTTTCTGATATGCCGCCGGAAGAATATATTAAAATTAAAACCAAAAAGCCACACGCTCCGGTTGCAGAGCTTTTGCATACCCATAAAGTCCATCAAGAATTAAGCCCTCTCGGTATCAATGCCCCCACCTCGGAACACGAAGAGGCAGCCAGTCATCTTCTCTCCCTTGGTCACAAGGGTTTTGAGACCCCCTATCTGGAATCTGTTATTGAATTGCAGACAGACCCCGATAAAACCGGACTGGTTGATAAAAAACCTTCAACTGCAAGAATTGTCGCTATGGCCTTTTTTAAGAAGGTTGCCCACAAACCAACGGAACCTGAGCTTGATGTCATGGCCTACATCGTAGACCCTGAGCGTGTGATCATTAAAGAGCCAGCGCGAGAGGAGTTTCAGGCCGCCCTGTATCTTATGGATATTCACGCGCCTGTCATCGCCAAACCGGGCGCAGATGAAATCAAGGCGGCGGCATTTTTGCTGGGTGGCGTTATGGGCAAGCCCTCAAGGACGGAAGTTGAGGCGGCGGCCTACCTGATGGCAGGACCAATCCCAAAACCAACAGCACGGGAAGTGGTTGCGGCGGAAGCTCTCTTGGCAGGTCTGATCCTCAAACCGGACGCCGGTGAAGTCAGGGCGGCGGAAGGGTTGATGCGCATGGGCGTGACCCTGAGCGCAGCGACCGTTGCAGCCGCGCTCTATTTGCCGACGATCAAGATTGCCAAGCCTAGCGTGGAGTTCCTGAATGCGGCGGCTTATCTTCTGGATCCTTTGGCTCTCGTGATTGAAAAACCGACCCCGGAAGACATTCAGGCGGCAGAAGTATTGCTTGACCACGTAAAGATGACAGCGCCGACAGCTTCTGAAGTTAAGGCCACGCTGATTCTTTGGAGCCCACAGTTTGGTGAAAAACCCTATATGAACCATTCTGCGGCGCACATTCAGGCTGTGGCTAAAGGAACGACGGAGATGCAAAAGTCACTGATTGCGTGGTCTATTCAAAAAACTGGGGGCAAGATCCCCGGTGGCGTTGCACAGGCCCTTGCGTCGGATTTTCACTACCAGTATTTTAGGTTCATTCCCATTGCTTTTGATGCGCTGAGCAGCAAGGCCGCTTCCTGCCTGTTCGGTGCGGGTCAGCACGGATCTCCGGGGACGGATGGTTTCCGCGTTTTTAGCCAAGCTTATCCGACCGGGTTGACAGAAGGGGAGCAGTTCGTCTTTGAAGACTTTGTTCCTGATAAAGCCAGGTCGGACGCCGTTGCGATAACGGGAATCGACAAACCGTGATTGTGGGTGAGGGTAAGGTTTTTGTCTCTATTAGATGAAAGCCAGAGATGTTGTTCAAATAGTTGTTGCTATTAAGCAACACATAAAGCGCC
>CAZXMD010000070.1:0-8009 GCA_964641635.1 uncultured Candidatus Finniella sp.
CATAATTATTACAATCTATCATAAATTGTACATTTTTCAAACTAATTTACTATATGCTTTTGAACCTACTCATTACGCATGGGGAAAGCTGACACGCAATTTAGCCTTGAATCCAACTCTTGGAAAAAGAATTCAGCCTATCCAATCATTTGTTGGAGAACAATCATTAAAGGAAACTGACTTTAAAGCCTTTTCAAGTTGGCCTATTAATTCATTAAAAGAAAAAGAAAACGGCACAAAACATAAAGTTCATTTAGGAGAAGAAAAAGAGGCAACTTCCAATCAAATATCAATTGATGATTTTGTAAAACTAAAAAATCTCCAGACAGTTAATTTAATAAAGATTGATGCAGATGGCTATGAACTCAATGTTCTAAAGGGGGCTGTTAATACACTCAAAAATCATAGACCCATAGTCGTTTTTGAGTTCTGCACGTACTTGTTGAAAGAAAAAGGGATCAATTTTAACGATTTCTACAATTTATTTAAATCCCTAAATTACTCTCTAAGAGATTCAAAAGATCAGAAAAATCTGTCAATAGACAACATTGATAAGAACTCTCCCTCG
Source organism: uncultured Candidatus Finniella sp. (assembly GCA_964641635.1). Classification (GTDB taxonomy): domain Bacteria; phylum Pseudomonadota; class Alphaproteobacteria; order Paracaedibacterales; family VGCI01; genus VGCI01. The sequence goes on from CAZXMD010000070.1 coordinate 569, forward strand.
AAAGGATCCATTGATATCTTTGCTTACCCAAATAAAGTGGTGGCATAAGAGATACCAACCGTCTTATCTCTTTTCCAGAACAATGAATAGACGGAACCCAAGGGTTGAACCTAAGTAAGGCTCGACTTTCTTTTCAAACGCAAGGAGTGGCTTGACGGCAAATGAGGGGATCATCGACCATGGTTTAAATCCGCCTGAAAGTGGATAGCTCCACAAACTCATAAAAGAATTTTCAACGATTTGAAACTCAGGAAATTTTAAGGAAAAGGCCTCTTTATGCTTACCAAACAAAAGTGTTGGGATCGCCTGGTTGGCATCAAATGGTTTCCGATCAGGAGAAAGGGGTCCATCTTCTAAGGGATCGCTTTTAAGAAGGACAGGCTCTTCATGAATAAAATGATAAAAGAACCAACTGAGCGGGGTTATTGCCGGGTCAAGAAGGATGATTCTGCCTCCTGGGCGTAACAACCGCAATGCTTCTTTGAAAAACCGGATAGGTCGTTCGATGTGGTGCAAAACATCAATGGCTACAATATTTGAAATGGTGCTATCGCTCAAGGGAAGGGCTTGGGCATCACAAACACAATCTAACCATGGAGATGAAACAATATCTGTCGTTATGACTTGCGGTAAGTATTCTTTTAAGTTGCCAGTTCCCCCTCCAATTTCAAGGGTTGCCCCAGAAGTGGCGTGGCTTACGATCCGGTCATAAAAATCCTGGTAAATGGCTTTTAAAACGGGTTTTTTTTGCCATGTTTCCCGATGATCTGTCAAAATTTCCGTCGACATTATACACGTCCATAAATATCTTTAAGACGCACAATATCATCTTCCCCAAGGTAACTCCCCGATTGTACCTCTATCAAATGAAGTTCTATTTTTCCCGGATTTTCAACGGAATGCGCTGTTCCAGCCGGGATATAAATGGACTCGTTTTCATGAACAAGCTGGGTCTTTTCTCCAATCAGGACTTTTGCGGTTCCTGTTACCACGACCCAATGTTCGGCTCTGTGGTAATGGATTTGGACGGATGTTTTAGATAGGCTTTTCAGCATCAACCTTTGACTTTAAACCGCTCCCCTAAATCAATTTCCTGATAATATCCCCAAGGACGATAGACACGCTTATGAAAGTCGAGTTCTGAACGCAAATTATGTTGTAGATGTATGGTGATTTCTTTCACCTTTTCTGCATCAGCTTTATTTGCAACCAGAACAGCATCATTAGAAGCAATGACAATGAGATTTTCTAACCCTATTACGGAAACCAATAACCCATCGCTTCGTATGTAGCTATTTTTGACACTTTGAGCGATGACGTCTCCAATAATGGCATTGCCATTTTCATCTTTGGTATTCAACTCCCAAACGGTTTGCCACGTACCGACATCAGACCAACCGGCGTCATGACAAGCAACGACGGCAATATGGTTACTTTTTTCAATGACGCCATAATCGATAGAAATATTATCACATTTTTCAAAATCATCTTGAGGAACCCGGATAAAATCAAGATCAGGCTTTGCGTTTTGAATAGCGGCAAGGGAATGCTCAAAGGTTTTGGGGAGATGTTGCCGAAGAGCTTCAAGAAATACCTTAGCTTTTGCAAAAAAGATTCCGCTATTCCAATAGCAGGGTGATAAAAGAAGATCTTGGGCCTTTTCACTGTTTGGTTTTTCAACAAACGTCTGCACGGAAAAAACATGAGGGGCCATTTCTTCGGTTTTAGGAACAATATATCCATAACCTGTTTTGGGGCCTTCCGGAGGAATCCCAAATACAATAATCTGGCCTTGGTCGGCAATCGGTTTTGCCCGTTGAATGGCTTCGTCTAAAATAACGGAGTTAATGATTTGGTGATCAGAAGGAGCGAAAAGAATATAGATTTCCGAATCCGTTACAAAATGAGCGGCCAACGCCATAGCCGGAGCGGTGTTGCGTGGACAGGGCTCCAAAATTATCGGAGAGTCCTTGATGCCAATTTCTTGCATTTGTTCAGCGACCAAAAAACGGTATTGTTCATTACTTACGATAATAGGCACCTCATATTCTGGCTTACAAAAGCGCTGAGCAGTTTGTTGCAACAAACTAAGGCCACCGAGAGGCGCTAATAGTTGTTTTGGGTATGAAGTGCGGGAAAGAGGCCAAAGGCGCGTTCCACCACCACCACAAAGAATAACGGGTTGTATTTTCATGATATCTCTCGTGTCAAGAAGTCTTGGTAAGCATTTTTTAAACCTTCATCTAAATGAATCTTAGCTGTCCATCCCAAAGCAGACAACTTTGAAACATTTAAAAGCTTTCTGGGCGTTCCATCCGGTTTGGTGCTATCAAAGATAATTTCACCCTCAAAACCGACGACTTGCGCAATCTTTGTAGCTAGGTCATATATGGTAATGTCTTTGCCAGTTCCTACATTAATGGGATGATTATCCGAATAACAATTTGCTAGAAACAGACAGGCATCAGCCAAATCATCCACATGTAAGAATTCACGCAACGGGGTTCCCGTTCCCCACAATGTTACCTTTGAACTACCACTTACTTTTGCCTCATGAAACTTTAGGAGGAGCGCCGGAATAACGTGGCTGTTTTGAGCATCATATGTGTCCCCAGGACCATAAAGATTGGTTGGCATGATGCTGATAAAATCCGCTCCGTATTGAAGGCGGAAAGCTTCAATAAGTTTTAAGCCGGCAATCTTTGCAATAGCATACCACTGATTGGTTTCTTCCAAAGGACCTGAGAGAAGGGCCGCCTCTGATATCGGTTGCGAACTCAAACGAGGATAAATACAAGAGGAGCCTAAGAAAATAAGGCGTTTTGTTCCGAATTGATGAGCGGAGCTAATCACATTCTGTTGAATTGACAAGTTGTCATAAATAAAGTCAGCCGGGTAAAGGCTGTTGGCCAAGATTCCACCTACCTTAGCAGCAGCCAGAAAAACGGCATCAGGACGGTTTTCATGAAACCAGTCACGAACATCTGCTTGATTTTGTAAATCAAGGTCAGATCGAGATGCTGTCAAGATCTCACAATCTTCTTTGCCAAGAGCACGAAGAAGAGCTTTGCCAACCATGCCCCTATGGCCGGCCACAAAGATTCTTTTACCACACAGTGTCTTGTGATTATTCATAATCATCCTAATAAAATTGTACGCCTGGTCGAAAAATTCTGAATGTCTTCCCGAACCATTTCAGCAACGAGTTCAGGGAAGCGAACTTTTGGTTCCCAACCCAGTATTGTCTTGGCTTTTGTGGCATCTCCAATCAAGAGATCAACTTCTGTGGGGCGGAAAAAAGCAGGATCAACGCCAACAACTTTTTCATTTATATCTTTGCGGACAGCAATTTCATTAAGGCCTGAACCAGACCAGGAAATGGGGATGCCAGCCGCATCAAAGCTGGCTTGAACAAATTCCCGTACAGTATGCGTCTCGCCCGTAGCAATGACATAGTCATCTGGGGTTGGCTGTTGCATCATAAGCCACATCGCATTGGCATAATCTTTCGCATGGCCCCAGTCCCGTTTGGCATCCAAATTGCCAAGGAGGATAGGATCTTTTGACCCGTGAACAATGTTCGCAAGACCAAGAGTAATCTTTCGGGTAACTAACGTTTCTCCCCGTAAGCAGCTTTCATGATTGAATAAAATCCCATTAGAAGCGTGCATATTATAAGCTTCCCGGTAATTTACCGTTACCCAAAAGGCATAGAGTTTTGCAGCAGCGTATGGGCTGCGGGGATAGAAAGGCGTCGTTTCACTTTGAGGAATCTCTTGCACTTTTCCGTACAACTCAGATGTTGAGGCTTGATAATATCGAACCGTTTCTGTGAGGTTGTGAATCCGAATAGCCTCAAGGAGTCGCAAAGTTCCAATAGCATCTGCGTTAGCTGTATATTCCGGGGTCTCAAAACTGACCGCTACATGACTTTGAGCAGCTAAGTTATAAATTTCATTGGGCACAATTTGTCCAATGAGCCGGATCAAGTTGGAAGAATCCGTCATATCCCCATAATGTAAAGTAAAGTTCGGGTTTTGTTCCAACCCCTTCAGGCGTTCTGTGTTGTTGACAGAAGCCCGACGGATCAGCCCATTGACCTGATATCCCTTTTCTAGAAGAAGCTGGCTTAAATACGCCCCATCCTGACCATTGACACCTGTGATAAAAGCTTTTTTCATTGTGAAGGGATACCTGTGTAGTTATTTGCTTTATAAATTATTTTGAAATCCTCGCTTACTAAATCAGCACGGATTTCAATCCACCCGGAACCTACATTTAAAATATGGTCTTCAGCAAGAACAATTTTATTTGAGTGTGAAATATAGTCATAAAAAGACAATAAAACAAGATTATTATTTTCAAGTTGGCTTATCCCACGTAATTCACTACCAATGGAACTGTCGTTGAATACATTGCTAGTATTTTTAATTTTAGAGAATGGGAGAGTTCTAAAATGATACCCAAGAGAGTTATTGATAAAAAGATGAGGCTGTTTATTAAGATTGTAAGTCACAAATATCGTTTGACCAGTAATTTGATCAGCTTTTAAGGCGTAAATATCAGGCGCCTTCATTCTGGAGGGAATAAAGGGGGATAAGACTGAGCCTAAAAAGATAAAAGAAACAATAGTCATGGATAAAATAGTCTCAGGAACTTTTTGTTTTATGAGCGCGGGAAGAGATGCGAAAGAAAGACCAAAAAGAGCCCCTATAAAAGGAATAGCGACTGCAAAAGGTCGAATGCCCCCATCTTTCCAAACGATAGTGGAAGAAAGAGTAATGCCTAAGAAAACGAGCGTTAGAAACAAAAACTCCCGTTTAAAAGAATGTCGCTTTGCATATATTCTTGAGCCGACATAAACCCACAAGGTTCCGGATATGATTTTTGTAATAACGTTCAGAACCCCTGTACCAAAAGAAAATAGTTTAAGAAAAAAATAGCAGAACCCTGCAAAATATGTAGCTAAGCCAATAATTAAGTTGAAGGGTTTATCTTTAAAGGCTTTCCAGGATTCTTCATAAAGAATCTTTGCCACATTCGCCTCATTTTTCCCGGCAATGAGACTTTGGGTATGCGCATTTTGATAAGCATAAGTCCAGGTTTTCCCCCCATTCACAAGACCATAAAGAGTATATCCAAAATTTGAGAAAGCCATTCCAGAACTGGCTGGATCGCCAAATAGGGTTGAGAGTTTGGTTATGAAAACAAAAGGAACCGTAAAGGAAAAAAAACTTAATAATAAGTCTTTAAACCGTGATTGGGTAAAGGGGTCTAAATAAACAAGCAGAAATAAGGCTGGAGCCATAAAGTTAGGCCCTGCTCGAGCACATAAAGCAACAGCAAGAGAGGCCATACCCGCATTAAAGACAAAGCGATCTCTTTGAAGATACCCATTCCAAAGTAGGACAAAGCTGAGAAGTCCCAGAGTTAAGCCGAGAATCTCCGAAAGGGTCGTGTGGATGAACATTTGAAGGTAGCCATAGATAAAGACCAGCGAAATGCTTGTCGCAATGAGACCAACATCATGTCGAAGGGTTCGTAAATAGAGCGTTAGGGCTATTGCGCATAAACCAGCCTGAATGACCATGACATACCAAAAGTTACCATTGGTAATTTTTAATCGAAAAGCAAAGAATAAGACATTCAAAGGCCGACGCATGTTCCAACTATCCAAGTAGCCTATGTCATTAAGGTAATTTGCTCCCGCTATATAACCATTTGCGTCAGAATAAGGAATGACACCACCAATGGCGCTATAAAGCCCATTAATGGTGGCCGGAAGGGGAAAACCAAACCAGGCATTGAGGAAGGGTATGCCTGTTGCCAGGGTCGCTATAAAACCCCAAAATAACCAGGAACTAGAAGAAAAGCTTAAGTTTTTTGTAAGCATGTATCACCATTTTTAAAAGAATAACACCATGACGCCATCGGGAAATTTGAGTGGAACCATAAGCCCGCGCTTCGTACCGGATTGGGACTTCAATAACCTTCATATTGAGTTTGGAGGCCCCAAAAATAAGCTCAAAGTCCCCAAAAGGATCAAAATCCCCAAAGAATTTTCGTTGTTCCATGATGCGTTTATAATCTTTGGCTAAAAATACCTTTGTTCCACACAAGGTATCTGTAAACCGCTGGGACAAGAGGTAAGAGAAGATCCAGGAAAATCCTTTATTTGCTATGAAATTGAAGAAACGCATGGCCTGATCTTCCATGGGATAAATCAGCCGTGTTCCATTGACAAATTCACCCTGACCCGTAGAAATGATGCGGTAGAATTTTGGAAGCTGTTCGGGCGGCACTGTTAAATCCGCATCTAAAATCATGAGGAGATCTCCGCGCGCTTTATCAAATCCTACATGAACAGCATCCGCCTTACCTTTCCCCGGTTGTTGGAAAGCCTTGATATCCAGTTGAGGATATTTTTCCTTAACCCTTAAGACTTCTTCCCAAGTGCCGTCTTTGCTGTGGCCTTCCACGTAAATAATTTCCAGGTCTTTGCAGAACTTAGGAAGGCGTTGAATGGCAGGTTCAATGTTCCCTTTTTCGTTGCGGCAAGGAATGACAACGGTTGTGGAGTAAGCAACAGGAATATAAGCAGGACGAGGTCGGGCAACAACATATGTCCTAAGGCATAGTTTTCGAATTCCGGGCAACGTGGCAATGAACTTGTTGATGAGGACGTCAATGCCCAATAGGGGAACGGGTATCATCTGCTGATACTCTTTGCGAATCATTTCAAATCCTGAAAGTTCTGCAATCCGTTCAATATCTGTTGTGGAAAGAAAATTTTGAGGGGGCTGAGGGACTTTTATCCTTAAGGTTTCGGCCAACTTAACCAAGAACTCCCAATGCTTCGTATAATAAGAAATGACAACACGCGTTTGGGGGGTGCAAAAGGGGATCAGGTTCTCAAAGGCCAGTTGAATGTCATCAAAAAACCCAATGACATCAGAAATGACAATCACGTCAAAAGTTTCTCCCTTTTTAAAAGGAAGGGGTGATTCTACATCGTGCACATGAAAAGAGAGATTGGGATGCCTTTTTTGTGCAAAAGCGACCATTTTAGGACTAATATCGATCCCAACGCCAATGCTCGGCATAGTGCTGGCAAGCAAATCTCCATTACCGCAACCAATTTCGAGGACTTTTAGCTGAGGTTCGATTAGGAATTGATGGTATTTCTGATCCTCAAGATGGAATTTCCGGTTAAAAAAGGTGAATTGTTTAATGCGGTCAAAGTTTTTCTCTACGGAATCGCGGATTTGTTGCTTCCGATTCGATGAGACATTTATTTTTTGAACAAAAACCATTATCATACTATCTGCAAAATCACTATAATCTTGAGCAGTAAAGCCTAAATCCTCTTCAATTTCAACATAGAAGTGATATAGACTCATCATAAACCTAGCAATTCTCGCCATAATTCTGTACAAACAGT